>CAYWZS010000035.1:2641-37310 GCA_964462905.1 uncultured Anaerolineaceae bacterium | reverse complement strand
GGGTATATACACAAGAGAGAAGCTACACGGCGTGAAATTTTCGTGAAATATAGTTAGCTGTCTGGAATCACGTACCCGACGCCGTGCACAGTTTCGATGTAGTGATCGCCATTTGGGCCGCTCAACTTCGCCCGTAAATTGCGGACGTGCGCCCGTACCAGGTCCGGGTCGCCTGTGTTGGGTGGGTAATCCCAAACTGCCTCCAAAAGATGTATGGGAGACTGTGCTTTGTTGGCGTGGAGCATCAGATAACGCAACAGACGATGCTCGGTGGCTGTCAGTTGTACATTTTCGGTATCGACCTTGACTTGGTGGGTGTTGGAGTCCAGACGAAGGCCACCCGCATTGATGACACTTTCATCTTTTTGGTCGCGCTGCCCACGCCGCAACAGCGCATTGACCCGCGCTCGTAGTTCTGCGAGGTGAAAGGGTTTCACGATATAGTCATCTGCCCCGGCGTCTAACCCCAAGACGATGTCATCCGTCCGTCCCTGGGCGGTAAGGAAAAGAATCGGCAGATCAATAAACTCTGGGATGGCCCGTAGCCGACGACAGATAGTGACACCATCAATCCCTGGCATGACAATATCAAGGATGACAAGGTCAGGGCGTTCGGCCTTAATAATATCCTCGGCCTCCGTACTAATGTTGACCAGCTTGACACGGATGTCCTCGCTCTCAATGGCGCGTCCTAGTGTCGAAAGCACATCAATTTCATCATCAACCGCTACAATATACGGCATACTCTCTACCCTCTCTTTATCGGCAGGCGAACGGTGAACTGTGCGCCACCCTGTTCATGTTGGCCGACAGACAATTCACCACCAAGGTCGCGCACAATCTGCCTAGAGATGTACAGGCCCAAACCGGTGCGCTCCACTTTTGATTTTCGAGTGAAGAACGGCTCAAAGATTTGTTCGTAGTCCGCCGTCTCCACACCACTCCCTGTATCCCACACGATAACCTCGATTTCCATATCATCTACAAGCTTCAGTTCAAGACCAATCTTCCCGCCATGATGACGGGAAAGCTCATCTTTGGCGTTCATCAACAAATTCAGCCAGACATCCTCCAGCATGGTTGGTTCTACGGCCAAAGGGGGTACCCCCTCGCTGAACTGTGTCCAAACTTTGATATTCTCAGCATCTAAGGCGCTCTGCAAGACAGAAATCGTCTCCCAGATTGAAGCAGCCACATGAACCGTTTGGCGTGCGCTACGACGATGGTCTGAGTAAGAAACCGACATCAGCCGATGCGCCACATCCGCTGCACGCCGTCCAGCTCGGTAAATAGCGATGAGCGAGGTATACAGGCTATCATCGGGGGTGTGGTCCGTCAGAACCATCTCTGTTTCCACTAGAATTGTTGTCAAAGGATTATTTAGTTGGTGGGCTACTGCTGTTGCCAGTTCGCTCATTGCCAGCAAACGAACCTTTTCCAGCGGCTCGTCGTGCGCGGCTTTGATTCGTTCTAGCACGGAAAGACGTGTTCGCAACTGTTCGAGGCGTTTTGCGTTGACAATCGCCACGGCACCAAAACGTAACACCACACCGACTGCGTGTTGGTAACTATCACATGTGTCCAGGTCTGGGAATAAAAGCTGCGCGACACCGAACACGGTTTGATCTTGCATGATTGGGTAATTAGCTTGCACACCATCGGGGCGTTCCACCTGTTGAACTGTGCCCGTTGCCTGAGCTTGTTGTACTGGATTGTCATGCGCCACATACCCCAGTACTTGTACGTCCCCAGCACTGTAGATTGTTGCGCGACCATCATCGTCAGCCTTGTTAGGGGCCATGTACACAGCACCGAACTCCACCCCGGTCATTTCGACGAGTGCGATGAGCATCTGCTGGATCACATCGTCCACGGTTGTAGAAGTCGCTAGGGACTGCCCAAGGGCGAGGGCGACCTGTAGCGTGGGCTGGGCAGGGCTGGGTTGCAATGGGCCAGGATTAGACATAAGTTTGAAAGTCACAACCTAATCAGTGGAACTATCGCTGGGCTTCTGTGGCTTGGGCGGCCCGGCCAAGCGGGCGCGGCGGGCGGCGATATCGTCATCAATCGCCTGTTTTTGAATGGCCTCCTGAACTTGTTCCCCTGGGGTTTCCTCCAGGGTGGCTGTCACCTCATCACGCGATTCGATCAACTCATTCATCTGGTTGATCTTCTCGCGGGCTTCCTGCAAGACATCTGCGACTTTGCGCCCGGTTTGCTCGTTGAAGGCGCGTACACGCTCGACAACTTGCTCGGCAGTTTCTCCCTTTGGTGTGGTGTCTGCGGACGGTTTTTCGACTTTGGGTTGTGCGTCTGCTTTCGGCGGCGTGTTGGCCGGGACATTATCCTCATCTACCTGCACCGTTACCGGGATGGAAACCGCCTCACCCCGCGAGGGTGTTGGCGCAAGCTCCTGGGGGATGTTAGCCGCTTGTTCTTTTTGTTGTACAGCATGTTTGGCGTCAGCGATAGCAGCATCCAACTCGTTGACACGCTGCATTAACTCGCGGGTGGCGACCTGATGCTCACGCAGGTCCGACTGGGTCATCGTCAAACGCTGTTGGGCACGCTTCATCCTCTCCAGCAGGTAACGGGCATTCACGTCATCCCCTGCGCGCACCGCCTCATCTGCCTGGCGGTCCAGGTCTGCGATTTCCCCCTCAAGATCTTGAATCCGGGCGTTGAGGATGTCCTCGTGATTCAGCGCATCGTTGATCTTTTCGCGCAGGTGGTCCACCTCACCGATGATCGTTTTTCCTAGTCGGTTCGAAGGAATGTGCTTGAGTGGTTCCTTCATCGTTTTTTGAGCATCATCCAGCACGTCGTTGATCCCGGCTTGGATCAACGTATTGAGCTTCTTGAACAGATCACTCATGAGTACACCACCGCCTAAATCTTATTGTTTGATCGCGTATATTATAATCCACATTCAGAAGGTGACAACTTCGAGGGTGCACAAAGTCTCACCTGCTCAGGGACAGGCACCGTCCCAGGCCAGTGCATACACTGTCATATTGGCGGCACCTAACTCAGCCGCCGTTGGGCCGCCTGTACGAAAGACCTCACACAGACGCGGGTCATTGGGGTTATCACCGGGTATTTGGTCTGGAAACGCCATAAGATACCGTGCATTACGCTCCTGAAGAAGCTCCCACATACCTTCGGCGTCATTAATGTACGGAATCACATCCGGGCTAACCAGTCCTGCGATGTCCAATATTGGGCGTGGGGTGAAATAGGCGACTGCCCCGATGTCATGGATTGCCAGCAACGCATCCTGTGGGACATTGGTATCAATCCAGGCGGCGGCGGCAACCATCTCCTCATTGATGATAGCTACGTCACGAGCATAGATCGCGGGTGTGACGCCGAGGACCATCGCGCCGAACATGGCAAGCGTTGCTAGTAGTAACGCCTGTGAGAAGACACGCCCCAAACGCACACGTTGCCCGACATGTAAGAGCCAGCGTGTACCAACAGCCCCAACGGTTACGAGGGCAGGCAGGGCGGGCATCACATAGCGCCCATGTTGATACGATGCGGGGAGGCGTGCGGCATACAAAGCCACCAACACGATGACCCATAGTGGCAACACCCACCAGAGCGCGGTTGCGCGTGTGCGCTGACGTCGTGCATAAAGCACAAACCCAACGATACCAGGGATCAGGAAAATCTGCCCACCGATCCACAGCGGTTGAAACATACGCCAGAGACGGGTGGGATAGCTCAAGGCTAAAAGGGGTTCGTGCTGCACCTGCTTGGCTGCGGAGGTGTTGGGCAGTAAACCGCCTGTCAGCGCGAGGTTGAGCCAGAAGTACGGTGCCGCGAACAGCATGAACCCCACGACCGCTCCAGCAACCCACATCAATACGGCTCGGATTCCCCCGGGGATGGCAACCAGCAAGGCCAGGCCACTTAACCCAGCAATCCCTATCCCTTCGGGACGGGTTAGCATGGCGAGGGCTGCTACCCCACCAAATATGAAACCCCGTTGTAGCAACGCCGACGTTGTACGGCTGCGCTCTGCATCGGTTTCACGCCAAGCCAACAGCGGCAATAGCATGGCCCACATGGCAAACAAGGCTGTTTCCATACCACTGGCCCCGGCCCACACCAACTGCCATGTCGAAACAACCAATACTCCCGCCAAAAGGCCGTTGTAACGCAAATCCGGCGCAATCCGGTCGCCTAGCCGTGCTGTAAAAGCGGCTGTCCCCCATAGCGCCAGAACGCCGAGTAGATGCGTCCAAAGCATGAACGGCAACCGAAGCGCATAGCCAAGCGCCAGTAATACTGTATAGAGCGGGGCGGTGCTGGCGGCGCTCGGTTGGCCGGGGATGAGCGCCCACTCGCCGGAAGTGCCGAGATTGCGCCCGTAACTCTGGTGAATCCAACTGTCATCGAGCGGGAAACCACCGTCCGCACGCAGCACAAACAGCACTACATAGAGGATTGCCAACAACAAGAAGAGGATCGAACGACGCTCATTCAACAGGGACAATGCGATACAACCTCACAGTTTCATCTGGGAAGGGCACGGGTTCGAGAAAGGCGGGTGGGTTTGTCGGTAGGTCGCGGAGTGGCTGGGTTACAAGTGATGACTGTCCATCTTGAACCCCCTCTACCAACAGATGTGTCAGGCGGTAGCGGGCTGCAATCTCTGGGATTACATTTGGCGCTTCGTTGGGCACGGTCACGGCATGGAAGCCTGTGTAGTAGTAGACGGCTGATGGATCGTTTGCCATCAGCCGGGCATCCCCAGGTAGGATTTCAACCAATTGTGCGTAGAGATGAACATTACGCTGGGGGGCGCGGCCTTGTACGCCGAGAAAGCCGCTCATGACAATCACCAGCACCAGCGCAAACCCGGTGAAAAACGGTTTGGCGGTGCGTGGGTTCCAGCGTCGCCGCCGCGCCATCCAATCGATACCACGCTCCAAGCCCAACACACCCAGCACCGTCCAGAACGGCATCAGCGCAGCGGCGGAGTGTAGCAGGCCACCTCGGTACCCCGGGAAGGGAAACACGAGCATCATTGCGAGGTGCAACCCTAAAGTGTAAATCCAGAACGGGCGCAGAAAGGGATCACGGCCACGGCGTATGAGTTCGGCGATCATGAACGGGAACAGAACGATGAAACCCTGCACAACGGCCAGTGTTCCGAGGCCAACCGTGAAACCTGTCCAGCGCGATGACCACAGTAGCGACCAGCCACCTATTTCGAAAAAGCGCGTTGGGGTGGCATCTGCCGGGAAGTTGAATATGTCATTGTACTCGGTATACCAGATGCCCTGGGTGCCGCCCGTCGGCAACGGTGTGCCGATGGCATTCACGTTACGGATAAACCACGGTGACATCGCCAGCAGATAGACGACGACCAGCACCAACGCACAGATGAAGCGTTCGCGCCACGTCCATGAGGTATCCCAGAACCAGAAGATAGCCGCACCGCCCGCGATAACGAACAACAACCCGTCCGCCCGTGTGAGATGTGCCCCTGCACTGAGCGCCCCGGCCAAGGCAAACCAGCCGATATGCTTGCTAACCGTACCGCGTCCTAGTGCGATCAAGGCCCCCACACCAAAGGCGGCAAACGGGGTGAATGTCTCTGGCATACCCCAAAAACGGGCGTAGTAGCCGCCAAACAGCACCATCAGAGCAGGTATCCAGGCATGGCGGTGCTCGGTTCCCAGGCGACCACCAAGCCAGAATGTACTGAACGCGACAATCAGCAACAACAGGGCGAAGGGCGCTTGGGCTGCCTGGAAGTTCAAGGGGGCATTGAAGGCCCACATGCCGATTGCTGCTGTCCAAGACGCCAGCGGCATCCAATAGCTGTGTGAGGGGGTGGGGAGCGATTCCGGCATTCCGATAAATGTCCAGATCGCGGCATCGGTCATGCCCTGTCCCATAACCATACGGTTTGCGCCGTTGAGATAGTAGTAGGCATCAGTGTAGGTGGGGCCGCTGACGAAACCGTAGACAACGCCCAGCGCCACCGGGATTGCGACTAGCAAGAAAACACCATAATCGCGACGGGTCATGACGAATCCGTGCTGAGAACGGGCGGTATGCCCCACCAATAGCGACGTGAGACAATCAACGTCACTACGACCAGCGTCACCAGTGGCAGAAAGATCGATAGGTTTTCGAGATTCGGCGGGATAATCGTGGTGATGAAGTGAACCCACGGCACAAGAAATAACCCGGTCAACAAGAGCGCATTCCAGATCACCTGTTTACGACGCGCAAACCGCTGCATCATCACCAGCAGAACCAACATAAACACAGTGAAATGCGGCGTTGCTGTGCGGGGTCCGGCGGTGTGGGTAACAGCCAGTGTCACAGCAACCGCCCACAGCAGATAGGTGTCATCACGACGAAGCAGCACGACATACCACGCCCACAGCATCCAGGCAGCAAACACTGCTCGCACTGCATAGCCGACCCAGGGCGTCCAGCCGAGGTAAAACTCGAATAGAATCCAGACGGGGGAGCCATCACGGGTATAGGTGGGGTACAACTGCACCTGTTCTAGCCAGGCGGTAAACCAGTCCGGCTGGAGGGCAAACGACGCACCCATCAACACGGCAAATGCACCGATAAACCCACCGACAAACGGCCAACGTCCGGCACGTAGCCCCCATAACAGCAAGAACGGTACTAGTAAAAAGCCCATCTGTGGTTTGATGGTGGCGAGGGCCAGTGCAACCCCGGCCAGCGCATCATGCTCCTGCGAGAGCGCCCACAGCGCCAACGCCGTGAGCATGAACACGATATGGCTCAACTGCCCCAGGATTAGCCCACGGAAGGCGTAGTAGTTAAGTAGTGTAAACCCAACCAGGAAGGCCTGCATGAGTATGGAGGGTCGCCAGCGGATCGTCGCAAGCAGTAAATATAAGCCTGCAATCAGGCAAACTTCTAGGAACACTATCCAAACAGCAGACGCCCAGGCATAGGGCAAACCAACCACTGGCCCCACATAGAACACAGTATACATGGGGTAGGCAAACAGGCCTAAATCTTCGCCATCGACAGCAGGCCGCCCGTAAATGATGTCATGGATGTTGGCGGTTGCTTCGTCCGAGTAAGGACTTGCGCCGTCCTGCCAGAAGGTGCGTGCGGCCTCCCAACGCGACAGAAAATCGTTCATGCCGGGGTTTTGCGATGTGAACTGGTACGTCAGTATCACATTGGCGACCAGCACCAACCCAACACCGAGAATCCAGCGGACACGCGAATTTCCCTTGCCCGACGTTACCCGCTGTGTTGCATCTACACCCAAAGCTAAGTAACCGGGCGCTTCATCAGCAGGCGAATGTACTGTTGTGGCAGGATTTCCTCAGCGATGATCTCCCACCCCTGGGCACCGTTCTCGTTCAGCAACCGCACATAGGCGTCCTCAATGGTGATTTTCTCGGCGGTTCCCTGCTCTAACGCGTACTCGATGTTGCTGATGTGTTGGTCCCAGTTTCGCAGGACAATTTCACGGTACTCCCACCGCTGACGGGCATCATGGGTGAAGGTTTCGGAGAGCAGGTCATGATCGCCACTGGCGCTGGTCGGCGACGTGTAGGGATCATCCGAGCTGACCGCCGCGCTTGTTGTTAGCTCATTCGATATTGAGGGCGATGTCGAAGTGGCGGTATGCGGTGTGGCCTCGGTAGAAGTCACTTCATCCTCACGGCTAAGGATGTCATCGACCTGCGCCAACCAACGCCGCGCCGTCGAGCTACGATCTTTGAGGTCCAGAAGAATATCGCGGGCCTCCTCGTAGGCTTTGCGAACAATCAGATCGTGTGCCTGTTGTAGTTTCTCTCGTGACATGGCTTTCTTCCTTCAGGGTGCATCGCGGGCCAGTGGCTACTGTGGGGCAGCTTTCTTCTTTTGCTGCATCGCCTTCGGGCGTTTGAAGGTGAACTCATTTTCGTCTGGGTTGGTCATCGCGACCAATTCCCAACCCTGTTCACCCAACAAGTTCATCACATCGGCAAGCACTTTATCTTTGAGGCGAGCCTCTTTGGTCCCATTGATGCGGTAGTCGGTGCGCCCGTAGTGACGTTTGTAGCTCATGGTCATGTATTCCCACCGCTGCTGCATGGCTTCTTTCCCGGTTTCTCTTGTGTGCAAATGACACCTTAGTTATACCATGATCGTCCCGTGTTTAGCGAATGTCAGCGTCATCTTGGGGGCCGGGACGGTGTTTCAGCTCGTAGTGCTCCATCATAGCCTTGAGAATATTTGATAGGTCTACCGTCCCACCTAATAGTTCTATAGAAATGTCCTCGATGTGGTTCAGGTTGACCTGGGCATCTGGGGAATGATCTAGCTCCGTCAAGATTAAGCTGACCTGCCCCTCCAACATGTTGACGCGGTTCATCATGTCTAGGAACAACGTGGGGGTAATAGCGTCCGGGTCGGTATCCAGCAGTATTTTCAGGTAGGCATCCTGGGCAAAACGGTCAAATTGGTCGCGATGTGACCCGTCATTGGTCATAATTGTTCTATCTCATAGCTAATCTATCCACGGTGCAAGGATACCACAATTCATGCGTTATTTTCGCCCAACATCCCTCGTTAGTGTCGTCGCGCTATTGTACCTCGGCTGGGTATGGCTGGCATTTGGCACGCCGTTGGCCTGGGTCACATTGGGGAGCAATGCCACAGAATTAGGACTTCCCATCTACACGGATGAGGGTTACGACGGCCAGTTCACCTATTACATTGCGCGTGATCCGTTAGGGGCAACAGCACTAATTGATGTGCCAGCGTATCGCTATCAGCGGATTCTACTCCCGGCGTTGGGATGGTTGCTGTCGTTCGGCATGGATTGGTTGTTGCCGTTTGCAATCGTGATGGTCAACCTTATGGCGCTAGGGGTTAGCACAGCCTTGCTAGAAAAGTTGCTCGTTGCACATAAGGTGAGCCGCTGGTACACGGTGGGATATGCGCTATCGTTGGGCGTGCTGGGGACGGTCAGGCTGGGACTCCCGGAGGTGTTAGCCTATGGACTGTGCATTGGCGGGCTATGGTTCCTCAACCGGGATCGGCTTCCACAGAGTGCGGTAGCATTCGCGTTGGCGGCGCTTGCGAGAGAGACAACGCTGCTGGTATCCGGCGCAGTTGGATTTCATCTGCTGTTCTTTGGCGCGGGGTCGTTGGCAAGTCGGCTGCGGCGGGCGGTAAGTTTCGGCATAGCCGTGCTGCTCCCGTTTATCCTATTGCAGATTGGGTTGTATTTGTGGTTGGGGTCGGCAGGTGTGGGAAGCGGCGGCGCGGGCGCGAGCGGGTTTGAACGCATCCCACTGATGGGTGTGGTACAGATTTTTACGGTAGGTGGTCCCGCAGTATTTGGCGCGTTAATGGTGGTGATTGGGCCGTTTGTACTGCTACCAACGGCCTGGGGGCTGTGGCGCTGTTGGCGGGACTGGCGTACACAAGAGTGGACCCTGATGACCTCATTGCTGCTGTTCAATGCTGCGATTATGCTGTTTGTACCGTTTAGCACCTACCGTGAGTTTGTGGGCATTTTGCGGTTTATCGTCGGGCTGCAACTGGCGGTGATTCTATATGCGGCGGAACGGTCACGACGGGGCACATTACGACCGTTACGCTACACGACCTTCTGGGCGCTCACACTGGTTATTCTGATTGTGTCGGATGCTGCCTTGTCGTCCCCATAACGGCCAACCAGAGGATCAACGACACAAGGCTAACCAGCGCCCCCGGGAATACCCACCAGGGTCGATACACAAACGTGACGACGCTATCACCTGCGGGGATGCCATCGACAACCCGCGCCATATTCCCGGCAGAGATCATCTGTGCGGGTTCGCTGTTGATCTGCGCGGACCATCCTGGGTAGGCCACATCTGCCACCGTGAGTGTCGTCTCTTCAGCCACAGCTACCAGGGTCACCGTGAGGCGATTGTAGCCATCTTCGACCGAGACAACATCGCCATCTGCGCCTAGGGCGGCACGAGGCCCTGCAAGGGGCAAGGCGACCATCTCCGTTGCCGTGTGGAGTGCGTCAACGGCGGCGTCATTCTCCCCAAGCAACTGCCCTGCCGTTGCAATTTCATCGGTGGACGGCAATCCATCAAGATAGACCGCATATGCTGCGGGTTGCAGCGGCTCGTTGTTGTTGAGCAGATGCGTGCGGTCCAACAGATTCAGGTTTGGTAGGTTGCTGGCGCGGTACTCTTGCCAGTTCACCTGGGGATAACGATAATCATCAGCGTACATGAGCGGGTTAAAGCCTAGTTCGCCTGGTTCAAAAATCGCTAGCTCGCCTTCATCATCTAACCGCTGGCCGAATGTCAGCAGGTCCAGTTCAGACGGCGGCCAGTAGCCCCGTGTGATTTCGCTGGTAGCAGGTAATGGATTGTAGAAGGCCGCTGGGACCGTCGGATTGAGGCCACGCCCGGCCCAACCCAGGTCTACACCCAGCACGACCAGCACAAGCAACGTCCACAGGGTATCGTAGCCACGTCCTGGTGAGCCAAAACGGGCAGGAAGATTGCCAGATAGGAATAACGTTAGGGTTCCGGCCAGCCCGACCCACAGCAACGTCCACCCCAAAGCGCCGACAACCGTCATAAAGCCCTCAACCTCCAGCAAGTCCGCTGGGAGGTAGTGGGGGGAGAACACCGCTAACAGTGCCCCACCAAAAGCGCCCGCTGTGACGAGCCGCGTCCCGAAGATCACACGAGAGCCGACACCCCAACTTTCCGCGCCAATGCCCCCAAGGATTGCTAACGAAATTACGGTCCAGATATGCCAACGAGCAGGTGCTTGGAAAGTGTCGAAGGTGGGCACGTTGTCGTAAAGGAACGGATAGATGGGGGTGTTGTTACCGAGCGAAAACACAAATGCGACCACGACGACACCCCACCAGAAAGGGACATCACTCAGGTTCGGGTTCTGGCGGCGGCCACGGCCACTGATCCAGGCGAAGAGAGCGACGAATGCCGATACAAGCGTGATGACACCGACATAGGTTCCGTATTCGTAAATCAAGCCTGCACCGAGGTAACTGCCATCACCGGGATTGCCGAACAGGTTGGGAGCAAGCAGCGTTGCAGCACGCGGGAGATTATAGCTGTAGCGAAACACCTCATCGACTTCACCATAGCCGCTAGACCGCTGCGAGTTTAGCGTTAGCTCGGCGGTTGCCAACAGTTGTGGGGTGGCAATCCCCACGCCAAGCAACACAGCCGCAAATACTCCAAACAGCCGCCGCCAGCCTGCGGGGTTATAGCGCAGGACGCACCACAGCAGATAAAAGGCGGCCAGCAATAGTCCGTAGAATCCAGTTTGGGCATGGCCGCCGAGCAACACCAGGGCGGTGACGAGCGTCAGCCAACCGTAGTCACGACGCGAACCACCTCCAGCGATTCTATGAACGGACCAGAGCAGAAACGGTATCCAGGCAGCAACCGTTACTGTGGGGAAGGTGCCCAGGCGAGCGACGGTGTAGGTGGTGAGGGCATAGGCCAAGGTCAGCACGCCACGCCCGACCAATGTTAAGCGCAGGCGTCCACCCAATAACCACATCCCGAAACCCGCCAACCAAAGATGAAATACAGCGGTAACACTCATCAGCCAGCCGAGTGCCGCGTATGAGGGGGCCAGTAAACCGAACCAATTAAGCGGATACAGGAATGCGGACTGATAGTTCGCAAATAGGGGTGCGCCACCACCGTTGTAAGGATTCCACAGGGGCAGGTACCCAGCACGTAGCGAATCCAGGCCATAGGCACGCCAGGGCACGAACTGCAAAGCAGGCAGTCCCCAGAAAAGCGCCTCCCCCACCCATAAGCGCCAGAAAAGCACAACCAACACACCTGCTAGCACCCACAAGGGCAACTGCCGCAACACAGCATCCTTACACATTGGCACTCCTCCGTGCTTTCTGCACACTCAATATGGTTAGGCTGAAACCCGCAACGGCCCAACTCACCGCTGAAATCCAGATCGCAAGCTGTGTTCGCTGGTTAAGCGCCGTAATCTGTTCCTGTGACGGCAAAAGCGCCAAAGCCTCATCCGGGGCGTCCTCAAATGCAAGATCAACGTAAACCTGATTGCGGTAGAGATTCACACCGTTAACAGTGTCCAAGTAGGTTAGGCCGGGTAGGTCGTATTCATAGTCGGCAACCACATGGCTGACATCCCACCGGGCAAGCGCCTCCAAGTTGGGCACGGCGTTGATGTTGGCACGCGAGAAGTCCTCTTCGTCCTCGTCCAGTTCGATAGGCGGCAAAATGACGGAATATGCCACAACAGGCACCCCGCTCCCAGCCTCGATTGCCTGCACGATGCCAGATAACTGAAAGGGATCTACACCGTAGAATAGGCGCAACTCAGCGGCGTGGGCCACCTGTTGTGGGAGCGCGTAGTTTGGCGAGTAGATTCGGTTTGGAGCGTCGTCCAGCAATCGCTGGGCTAACGGCACATATGGCTCCATCCAGGCATCTGGCCCACGCCATTCGACGCGGTTGACGGCGGTAACACCGAGATCAGCATAGGTGAGGGCTAACAGTGCCAACGCAACAGCGTTTGCTCGTCCCCGGCGCAACAGCACCGCCAACAGCACGCCGCCAATTCCCAGGCTGTTCAGCAGCAGCATAACACCTGCGGAGGTCGGAATTTCGCCGAGGTCTGCGAACAACAGGGAGCCACCACACACAGCCAACACCCCTGCTGTCCCCGCTGCCAGTAGCCGCAACCAGAATATGTGTTTTGGTGGCTCATGTTCCCGCCAGTGGTCCGCGAGCCGGGTTAGGACATCCAAGCCATGCCCGGCGAGCAAGGCCGCGCCTAACATGACAACAAACCACGCCCGCCCCGGCACCCGAAACCACAGTAAAAATTCTAAGCGCGATAGCAGGTTCCATAACGGGGTGCTATTTCCTGCGGCCCACAGCCCCGCGATGCCTATCGTCACAACCCAGAACCAACGCTCACCACGCGGACGGCTGAACAGGCCAATTAACGCCAAGATTAGCACGGGAAGTCCTAGGTAGACCATCGTCTCCACACCTCCTTTGTGGGCTGGGAGCAGCAACCCGGTAAAGCCAGCAGGGGCCACAGAAAACACAGCGGCGTCATCTGGTGTGAGAGTGCCACGGCTCAAATACGGTTGCCATGCGAGCAGGGGGACAACCAGGGCTGCAACCAGCCCAACAAAGGGCGCAAGAGCGGCTAACGGGGTCCAGAGGCGCGAAACCTCACGATGTACACCCACTTGATACAGCGCATAGGCCCCACCCAGCAGAGCGGCGTACAGGGCAACACGAACATCCGCAAGCAAGAGTATCGCCCCGACTGAGGCCAACTTGAGCACATAAGCGGCACGGTTGTCTGTGGTCGGCCCAGTGTGTAGAAGCGCCAACAACCAAGGCAGCCACGCCAGTGCATACCAGATATCCAGGTGGCCTGCACCCAGGTGCCCCCAAAAACGCGGGGCCAGGGCATAGGCAACAGCAGACAACATTGCGGCGTTTGAGGACAAGCCCGCAACGCGACCCCAGCGCCACGTCCCCGCCGCAGCTATTGCGAGGTGGAGCAGAATCAACAGATTGAGATGGGTTAACGGGGGTAGGATGACGACGAGCCACTGGAGAGGATAAGCGGTTTTGTTGAGCGGATTAGCGGCGAACGGCCCTCCAGCGAGGATCGTTTCTTGCCAGAGCGGGTATTCTCCGCTGTGTATCGAGGTCCGTAAATGGTCCGCAGCCCCCCAATGAGAAACCACAGCATCCGAAAACAGGCTGGCAGGTGTGTATGGCAATCCAAAGGGAAACCACCCCGCAATGACCAGCACCAGGGCAAACGCCCCGGCTATCCCCAAACTACGGCGCATACAGTGTCACATCACCAAAGGTTTCGACCTCTGTCAGCCCTGCCACGCAGGCTACAGGGGGGTTATCCAACGTGCCAATGACAACGTAATCCACATCGTAGCGCGTTATCAGGTCCTGGCAGATTTCCGCGTCAGGCTGCTCCGCCGCGAACCAATCGGCCACAAGCTGACGGTTGAGATCGGCGTTGATGGTTTCGTAGGGATGGGCGTAGACGGTGCGTGCGCCAGCCAAACCCGGCAACCACAAGCTCGCTGAGGGGTGTGCAAGAACCAGTTGATTAGTGCCAGCGGTGGTTTCTATCCACTCCACGGCTGCGACATAATCACGCTCTAGGTAGAAACGGGGGTCTGCCTGGTTCGAGACGACAACGAACCCTAGCAGCAGTAACAGAACATAGGACAACCCAGAAACACTGACCGCTGTACGTACCCAACGTGCTGGTAGCGAAAGATTTTCCACGGTGCGAACGGCAAAATAGGTGATTGGGATCATCGCACCGATCGAGAAGCGCCGTTGCGGGTCCACCGGGATATAAACAAAGATGAAAATTGCCAGCAACCACAACAACATAAATTGATCGCCGTCGGGTTCAAAGTCCCGTACAGCGCGATAGATCGCTGGTAATGCGAATAGAAGTGGGATGCCAAAACCTGGAAAGTAGAACCAGGGTGGCGGGGTAAGGGTGACGTTCTGCGAGGACCAAGAGGCCACAACAGGGTTATAGCGCACCTCTGCCAAGTAATACAACGCCACAGGGGCAGCCACAATCACCACAATCAACAGCCACTGTGCTTGCCAATATTGCACCTCACGATTGACAATCCAATCAATCGCAATCATCAGGCCGAGGGCGGCGGCCAACGTAACCAGCGTGTGCGGGGCAATGATCGCCAGCGTCAACGAAAACACGGCTAACAACAGTCCACCATTACGCAAGGAGGGGGTTTGGTGAACACCAGGCCGAAACGCTCTGACGATGATCCCGGCGCTGAGTGCAACGAAGGCCAACGCCAGCGGGAAGTGGGCATTTGCCATGGCACTATATAGTGGGAATGCCTCTGGAACGATAAGATCCGGGGTGTTTTGGACACCAACCAGCGCAAACAACCAGCCAAAACCACTTCCAACCAACACCCAAACGAAGTAGAGTTGCCGGTTGCGAGTGCGACGCCAAACCGTTGCCGCAAACTGATAGAGGCTCAAGCACATGACGAAAGAGGTTAGGATGCGTGATATGTGGAATACCATGACATTCGACAGGCCAAACAACCGTGCAAAATGCCCAAGTGCGGTATACATTACATCTAAATAGGCACCGGCATCGGCATCTGGCGAGTGACGGAAGAATGTCTGCCAGAACCCTTCACGACCGAGTTGAATTTTGGAAAAGTAACTGGCCCCATCCAACGGGTTATACACCAGCCCCATAAACACTACATCGGACGCAGCGTTGCTCTGCCACATCGCGAAGAAAAAAGGGAGTGAGGTGCCAAGTAGTAAAACCACACTCACCGAAAGTACCCACCGCCACTCCTGGTTCGATGCCAACACCTCATACGATGTGGCACGTTTGTGGTCCGCTGTCACAGTTTGCTTTCCCTTGCCGTCGCCTCAGGATATAATGCCATTTCAAAGACTATATTACATCTTCTACAGACTGACCAGCACGGATACACCCATGTCTCAGGCGAACAAACTTAAAGCACTACAGAAAACAGATGACAAAATCCAGCAAACGCAAGCGCGGCTGAATGAAATTCACGCGTTATTACACGATGATGAGGGGGTACGTTATGCTCGTGACGGCATCCAACAGGCCAAAACCCACCTACAGCCTTTACGCACACGGGCGAAGAACTTGGAGCTCGAAATTGAATCGACAGTGGCAAAAGCCCGCGAGTCTGAGGGGGTTCTTTACAGTGGCAAGGTGAAGAACACCAAAGAAATGGAGGATATGCAGGCGGAAATCACTAGCCTCAAGGCACGGCAAGAAAGCCTAGAGGAAACCATGTTGGAGCTTATGGTGGAGATTGAGGATGCGGAGAGCGACCTAGACCGCCGCGAGACACAGTTGGAAAAGCTGTTGCGCTCTCGTGAACACCAAAGCGATGCCCTTCACGCAGAGCAAGGTACCTGCGAGCATGAACTTACCCAGTTGCAGGACGAACGCGACCAAATTCGTGAGGCGATTGAGGCAGACCACCTACAACGGTATGATCGCCTACGGAAACGGGCGCGGGGCGAAGCGGTTGCTCTGATGAACAACGACGCCACCTGCGGCAAGTGTGGTGTACAACAAACACGTACAGTGGAAACGGAGGTGCGGCGGGGAAATGTGGCCCAATGTAGCAACTGCCAGCGGATATTAGTTTTCTAGGAGGGTGAAGCATGGGAAAGCGGAAAAAGAAAGATAGCACCAAGCGCAAAAATCCCCCAAAAGGACAAAGTGCCGGTGATGTCAGCAAGAAGATTGCCAAACGTGGTGCCAAGCAAACCCGCCGGACGATGCGGCGCTTTGGTGGGCTTATGGGCGACACCGTTCGTAGCATGTTGGGGGTCGGGCAACGGCGGGTCAATCGGCGGTCAAACCGCACCATTAGTGGGCGATACCTCAACGACTTTATCACGATTGCCGAGACAACACACTTGGCTGGGTTACATGTTGACCTGTCACAAATTCTGATCGAGCCACGTTTCCTCCCTGCGCCGGAGATCGAACAACCGGTTGCTGAGGATGACGTGCGGCAAGAAGTATTCTATGTGATTCCCCGAATCCCCGACCTACCGTTCATCACGGCACCGTATAACCTTGAATCCTATCGAATAGAGCAATTGGCGGCAGGACACCGAAAAATTGCAATCCTGGGGAACAGCGGCAGTGGCAAGACGACTGCCCTGCTTGCGATTGCGTTGTGGTTGATGGGTGAGATTCACTTCGAGGAAAAGGAGGACCCCGTTAAAGCGAAACTAGCAGAGGAGGAGGCCGCGCTCAGTGATAAAGAACGGGCGGAGTTAGAGCGCAAACGTCGTGAGATGCGCGACGAGGCTAAACGCCAACTTGAGGAAGCCATCGAGAGCGGTGAGGCGGAGCAAGTGGGTGAGGTGGCCGTCACGCAGGCGGAAAAGGCCGCCCAACAAGACGCGGAATTTGAGGAAACCCTTCCTGAATTCAACACCTTGTTCCCTATCTACATCCACTGTGCCGATATGAACGTCGATTCGAGTAGCTATGGTAGCGATGTGGACCCCGCCGAACCGCTCATTCGGGCGTTGCAACGCCGTGTTAGCACGTTGACAGCACGCACAATCCCGCGCACCATTTACCAGCGGCTTGAGGAAAAACGGGCGCTCATCCTCATGGATGGCTACGACGACCTCCCGCCCGCCGAACGACGTCGGTTTGAATCCTGGTTACATGCGTTTGACAAGTTCTATGGGGGTAACTTTCTAATCTTATCTGGCCCGGCGACAGGCTATGGCAAGCTCACGAAGTTGGGGATAACTCCACTGTTTATCAAACCGTGGAACGAGGAGGAAATTGGCGATTTTGTGGATAAATGGGCGGAGGTATGGCCGCAAGTCACGGCTACCAAACATAGACCAGGGGTCGCCCCGTCAGACAATCAGGTCAAGCGAGCCAAAGTCAACACAACAGCACTCACACCGGCTGAGTTGACCCTGAAGGTATGGGGGTCTTTTGAGGACGACGACACCCGGCTCACACTTGAGAGCTGGATACTACCCTACATCAACCGCTACCTCCCCACCAAGATAACTTACGCGGACGCGTTGCCGTTGCTGCAATTGGCCGCCGCGCTTCAAATTGACCTGGGATTCGTCACGCGAAAGAGCGTTGAGACAATACTGAGGGAACAAGATGCGAGCGGAAAAGCCACGCTAAGTAGTGCCTCGCTGGAGGATTTGGACCGGGACGGTGATGGCGTCGCGGACTTTGACGACACCAACGAGGACGACGATGGAGACGAGGCGGAAGCCGAACGTCGGCGGCTCATCAACGAGCTGGTGTTTAGTGGGGTACTCGTGCGGTATCAGGGTAGGCGGTTGCGCTTTCGACACCAGATCATTGCGGATTACCTTGCCAGCTTAACACTCAAGCCCTTGCCGGAAGATGATCCCGTCACACTCTATGACCTGGCGCAGAAGCCAAACTGGGCGCGTCCTTTGCGAATCGCGGTGTTGCACACGGACTTATCCAACGTTGTAAAGATGAAGCTGGCAGCAACCCCGGACATGTTGCAGAGTAGCTTGATTGAGCTTTCACAGTGGCTGGCAATGGTTCACGACAAGCCTACCTGGCATGATGATATTCTACAGGCAATAGGGACAGCTTTTGCTCATCCAACCCAATACGTCACCAACCGCGAACGGATTGCGGCAGCATTGGTTCAAATGCGTGATCCAAACAGTGCAGCCGGAATCTTCGAGTCCGTGTTAAACAGCGGTGATGGTGATTTGCGACGGTTGGCGGCGATTGGCATTGGGGCGCTGGGCGCAGTGGGCAAGCGGTATGTCGAACCGCTTGCAGACCTCGCCGCAGACCCCGAAGAGGATGTTCGCATTGCAGCAATTCACGCCTTGGCCGCGATTGGCGATACAATCGCGCTTCAGACAATGGCTGAGGTGTTACTTGACGGCGATGAACGCGCCCAACAAGCCGTAGCTGAGGAGTTCGCAGGAATGCGCCAGAGCGGATACCCCACACTATACGACGCGGTTCAACATCCCGAAATGGCTGTGCGCCGGGCGGCGTTATTTGGTGTGCGGCGCATCGAGACAGAGTGGGCAAGCGAACTCATCCGGCAAACGTGGATTGCGGAGGAAGAGTGGTTCGCCCGTATTGTCGCGTTAGAGGCGTTCATCAAGGAACAGTCCGGACCTTATGGGCCGACACCGCCCATCACCCCAGATCAGATCGAGTGGGTACAGGCGTGGGCAGAGCAAAACAACATCCCATTACCTGCCGGGCAACAGTCCACACGCGCCCTTCAGCAATCGCTGATGGACCCCAATGTGTTCTACCGAGTATATGGGGCGATAGCCCTCGGTCAGTTTGGGGTAATCCAGGCAACGCAAGCTCTGTACGAACGGCTGACAGACCCAGAACCTGCCGTACAAGAGGCCGCCCATAAAGGGTTAGTGGAGCTACAACTCGCTGTTGGCGAGGAGATGCTGGACCCCCGTTAGGGTCCAGGTAGCACCTCATTACCGGGGTCACAGCGCACCAACTGTTCAAAGTTGGTATGGAATGCGACCTGTGACCCAGAGCCAACCGCCACAACGATACGATAGCCGTCGATTTGTACTTCGGCGTAGGTTTCACCAGGTAGCGGACAGCCCAGGCTGGCATCCGGCCAGCGGTAAGCACGCACACTCACGACCGCTACGTCCTCCGATTCAACGTCGAGCGTGTTTGCAGCACGCCGTTGGGCCAAGATGGTTAACTCTGCTGCGATAGGGTCCACCCCGATGAGCGTTTCCGTTTGCCCAACGACCGTATCGGCCCCATCACAGCGGCGCACAGTTACTTGTGTGTCGGTGTGATAAGCATAGGTTACGCCCTTAACCTCCAAGACGAGCCGGTAACCGGGAATAGAAATTTCGCCAAGGCCGGGTAGCCGTTCTCCGGAACAACCATAGTCCAGACTGCGCCAGACAGCTTCTTGAAGTTCCACTAGCGTTACCGCCCCACGAGACACATCCAATGTTTCCGATAGATCGTTTACGGCCAAGCTGACTAGCCCTTGAACTGACGCCGTGACGCGCACCGTCTCCTCAGTTGGGGTTGGTGTAGATCGAAGATCATCGGGGTCTGTACGTGGGGATACGGTCGCAGTGGGTGTGGGAGGGGTACTCGTCGAGGTTGCGGTTGCTAAAATGAGCGTTGTGGTTAGTGGTGGGGTCACAGACGGCGAGACGCTCGTTGTACATCCCACCACCAGAAACATCAGGGCGCAGGAGATTGCACCCCAGCATAGCCTATGCGTCGTTGAGCTTGGCATCAATGTCTTCTACAGTGACACCGTCAATGCTGATGAGTTTCTCATTCTTCGTTTCACCGGCGACAATCTCGATCTTTTCCTCTTCAACTTCCAGGAAAGACGCCAACAGGCTGATAAGTTCCTTGTTGGCGGACGGGTCCCCCGCTGGGAATGCGACGACACGCACGCGCAGGATATTCTCATCGTCTACACCGACGATCTCGCCCTGGGCTGCCCGGGTGGTTACTCGTACTGGGAACGCAGCACCGCTCTTAGCATCGGTGATCTCAAACTTACGGTCTGACATAATGTACCTCCATTAATCTGTTGGTTATACCGTGTGCGCCCTGTGAATGCACAGCATGCCCCACGATTTCGTTTCAAACCCATGTCGTCATTATAGCACGCAGATGTTTTTAGCCGCAATGTGAGTGGAAAAGTAAGAGTCAACGCTTGTTCTCGCAACAAAAGGGGGGGTGAGCAAATGCCCACCCGGGTTTGTTGAGTTTGGGCGTCGTTTAGAAGAAGGCGCTACCAACAAGCGAGCTAACTACCTGCAACCCGATAAAGACGATGATCGGGCTGAAGTCGAAGCCGCCCATAGCAGGCAGGACGCCACGCACCGGAGCCAACACCGGCTCTGTGATGTCGTAGAGAAACCGCACAATCGAGTCGATTGTTTGGTTGTTGCGGTCGAGCGGAATCCAACTCATCAGAATCCGGGCAATCAGGATGATCTCGTAGATCCTGATTGCCTGGAGCAATATGCCACCAATTAGAACCATTTATCGTCCTCGCATCCAAGGTTATGTCATATATTGTAGCGTTTTTTTCTTAGACCCTCGCAAGTCCTACGGGGTTCTAATACTCACGCTCACCAAACAGCGCCCGTCCGACGCGCACCATGGTTGCACCCTCTTCGATGGCAATCGGATAATCGTCCGTCATGCCCATACTAAGGCCCGGCAACTTAACGTTAAAGTGATTGTTCACCTCGTCGCGCAGGGCGGCCAACGACACAAATACCTGCCGTTGTTCTGCTTCTGGAACGCCGTAGGGGGCCATTGTCATCAGCCCTTGTACATTCAGGGAATGATGAGCCAAAATCTGCCCAACTCGAATTAAGAGTTCATCGCGAACAGCGGGGTTTTGTTGCCAATTGTGGCCGTCAAAGCCGTACTTTTGATCCTCCCCGGCGATGTTAACCTGAATGAACACCTGGGGTTGTGTGTTGGCTTCACTTGCTATACGTGCCATCTTGTCCGCAAGTTTCACGCTATCTAGCGAGTGAATGACGGGGAACAGCGGCAGCATATCCTTGGTTTTGCGGCTTTGGATGTGCCCGACGAAGTGCCATGTGGGTTGTGGCAGGCCGCCAAGCTGCTCCGCCACTGCCGGAAGCTTGACTTCGCTCTCACCCAGGCGGTTTTCACCGAAATGTGTCACGCCGCCCCGCAGCGCAGCCAACACATCTTCGATAGGTTTACGCTTGCTGACGGCAACCAGTGTCACCTCAGCGGGATCACGACCTGAGCGTGCACAAGCGGCTGCGATGCGATCCTGCACCCGTTTGATGTTGTCTGCAATGGTCATAACGAGATCACCGCGACGAAACGCCCCGTTTTTCCATTCTCTGCGCGGTGAGAGAAGAAATCATTGGTATTAGAAGCGGTGCAGATTTCGGCGGTTTCGATGTGCTGCACGCCGTGTCGTTGTAGGTCTTGTGCATTGGCCGCCCACAAGTTCAGATAGGCCGTGCCATTACTAGGGTCACGCCGAATAAGATTGTGGACGGAATCGAAATATGCTTTAACGGCTTCGACCACCTCCTCACCAACCTGATAGTGATCTGGCCCGATGCTGGGTCCAATCCCAGCGCGGATGTCTGCAATGTTGGAGCCAAAAGCGTCTATCATGGTCTGCACGACGCTCATCCCTGTGCCCCGGACCGTGCCTCGCCACCCGGCATGGGCGATGCCGATGACATGCTGAACGGGGTCATGGAATAGCAGGGGAACGCAGTCAGCATAGCGCATCACCAGCGGCACACGAGGTTGATTGGTCACAAGACCATCTGCCAGCGTAACCCACCTTCGTCCGGGGATAGGGCCATCTACGATGACTGTATCATTGCCGTGTACTTGCCAAGTTGAGCAAGCACGTTGTCCATCAACACCCAACACACGGTAGACACGTCGATAGTTCTCAGCAACAGCAGCGGGGTCATCCCCGACGTTACCACCCAGGTTAAGCGCCCCCCATGGGCCGTTGCTTGCACCACCGTGTCGGGTAAATATTCCGTGGTTCACCATTGGTATTGACGAAAACTGATAGTAAACCAGGTTGTCTTGTTCGATTTTTTTCAAGTTTTTACATCCGTAATTTGCGACGATCACGAACTATTCTAACGGGCAAATAGGGAGCTTGTCAGCGATACGATGTGTGCTTGCCACCCCCTAAGCGTTAGAATATACTGAAATTTATAAGGGATTTAGGTACTAAGCTAGCCCTCAACCGCACCTACCATGCTAACCATGCCAAAAGGGACACTTATGCAATCAGGGAGCCAATCCAACACAATCCAGATTATGGTTGTGGACGACCACCCGCTCTTTCGAGATGGTATCTGCCGAACCATTGAGGCAGCGGCCGGGTTATCTCTGATGGGGCAATACGATGACGGCGCAAAGGGGTTAAAAGCGATTCGGCATGAACAGCCCGACATCGCGTTGTTGGACGTGAACCTGCCCACGATGAACGGGTTAGAGGTGCTTCGCATCCTGCGTGACAGCAACGTGGACACACGTGTCATTGTGCTGACAGCCCATCACGACGATGAGCAGACTGTCCACGTCATCCGCGCTGGGGCACATGCTTATGCGGCGAAGGACATCCAACCGGATCGATTGGTACAAATGGTCCATACGGTTGCTGCTGGTAACTATGTGATCGGCACGAACCAGATGACAGAGACGGAAGTGCGTCGTTGGCTACATGAGAAAATTGCAGAGTTCACTGGCCCGTACATTGTGGACAGTGAGGATCACTATATCCCCCTAAGCCCCCGCGAAATGGAAATTCTAAAACTGGTGACAAATGGCATGAGCAACCAGGAGGTTGCTCTACAACTCAAGATTAGCCAACAGACGGTCAAAAACCATATGACATCCATCTTGCGGAAGATCAACGTCAAGGACCGAACCCAGGCGGCTGTCATGGCAATTCGCCGAGGTTGGGTGCGAATGTAGAAGCGGTGTTATAATCTGTAGAGTGCGTTGGCGACGTTCAAAGGCACGACGAAACGTTTTGATTGAGCTGTGAAAGGTTTCAGGATAAGCAAGATGGCAGATTTCTCCTTCGACAACCCTACTGATGAACTCGTTAATACTCTGTCGGTCGAGTCCACGGCGCTCCAACGTCGTCTGGAGGAAATCAACCAGCAGATTGACACCTACGAACAGATGGTCAAGCGTGAGGAAACACGAAACGCGGACCTTGCTGCTGACCGCCGCATCCTGGAAGAGACGTTTGACTCTGTTCCCCGAGAGGACATCCGCGCTCACTATGAAAAGGCGATTGAGACACGCTTTCGGTTGGCGACAATGCGCGGCCAGTTGGAGCAATTCAAGGCAACACAGGCGCTTATCGAAGAGGAACAAGTGTTGCTGCGCGAAGTTCTCACGGCCATCCGGGGTGGGATTGAGCTGAGTGATGGCAGTGAAGATGACAGCGGTGGTGAGTTGAGCGCCTCATCGCTGAATATCATTCGTATTGTGCAGGCGCAAGAGGATGAACGACGGCGGTTAGCAAACCAGATGCACGACGGCCCGGCGCAGTCCCTAACGAATTTCGTGCTACAGGCAGAAATCTGCCAGCGAATGTTTGACAGCAACCCAGAGGGCGCACGAGAGGAGTTGGTGAACCTGAAAGAGGCTGCCAGCGTGACGTTCCAGCGTGTTCGGGATTTCATCGCGGACCTACGCCCGATGATGCTGGATGACCTGGGATTGGTGCCCACGGTGCGGAAACACGTTGAGTCGTTTAGCAACAAGAACGACATCAAAGTGAACCTTCAATTAGATATCGAACAGGAACGCCGCTTAGAAGAGTACCAGGAAGTGATGATTTTCCGTGGGATTCAGGACTTGATGGGCCATGCCCGTGACTTTGCAGACGCAACCGAAATCCAACTCGTTATGCTTATCGATAACGGCTTAGCAACTATTGACATCACCGATAATGGACGTGCGATAGACATAGATTTGTTGCAAAGCGAAGACCACCCAGACGACGCACGCATCCAGGGGATTATCACTTTGCGCGAGCGGTTTGAGTTGATTGGTGGGGAAATCTCGGTGAGTAGCGGAGAGGGTACACCGACCGAAATCCGCATTGAGGTTCCGGTGCAAGACCGAGATTAGTCAGTTGGCACGGGCCAAACAAGTTATCGCATTGTTACAAGCGTCGGATTTCAATAACGCTGCGGACTTTTATTTGACGCTTGCAACACATTCACCTACACTAAAGGCTACAATAATGCCGCGAGTTCTGGACGCCCAACTGCCCCATGTTGTATGGGCTTGTGGGGAGGCGAGAACAGCAAACCAGAGGGATCAACAATATGAACCCACGTGTACTAATCTTGATCGGCGTCGTTTTGCTACTCGTCGCCGTTGTAGGTTTCTTCCTACTCGGCGGAATTGGAGGCAATGGGCAGGTCCCACCACCCCCAACGGAGGATAGCACGGGCGGCGGTGGTACCACTGAGAACACCCCCATCCCCCAAGGGCCAACTGCAACCCCCCTAGAGATTGTGAATATTGTGATTGCTGTGCAGGAATTACCGCGTGGTTTCCGCATCCCAGCAAACGCAGTGGCTGTACGCCCGTGGCCGGCAGATTCGGCCCCCTTCAACGGCATTACCAATGTTGAGGACGTGGTCAACAAGATCGCCCGGACGGACATCTTCCGTGAGCAACCTATTCTTTCTAACATGCTGGTGGATGACTTCCAGAATCTCGCGAGTGAGTTGGGCCGTGTCGGTTCGGACGCTGCGGCTATCTTGCCGAATACCCTCGTTGCCGTTGCTATGCCCATCGACCGCCTCACCAGTGTGGCCTATGCGATCCAAGACGGCGACCGTGTTGACGTCATTGTTTCGATGTTGTTCGTTGATGTTGATGAGGAGTTCCAAACCATCACCCCGAACGACTTGATTCTCTATCTTGAGGGGGCAGAAGGAGACAGTGCGCCAATACTATCTGACCCTATTCAGGGTCGCGGTCCGATTACAACGCAGTTTGGCGACCGAAGCCTGATTCAGGCCTCAGAGCGCCAGCGCCCACGTCTATTGACACAACGTACAATTACGGATGCGCTGATTGTGCACGTTGGCGAGTTCCCGGCGGATGGCCGCTTCATTGGTGCGCCACCGACCCCAACGCCCCTGCCTGATGCGGAGGTAGAAGAAGAAGCCCCAGAGGAGGGCGAGGGGCCACCCCCGACACCGATCCCGGCACGCCCGGACATTGTGACCCTGGGTGTTACACCACAGGACGCCGTGTTGTTGGTATGGGCGGTGGAGGCGCGATTGCCGTTGACGCTGGCGTTGCGCTCCGCTATCGACACGAGCCAACCGCCAACTGAACCGGTAACGCTGGACTTCTTCATGCAGGAGTACCGCATCACAGTGCCGGGCAAGCGTGAGTACACAATCGAACCGGCACTGACTAGCATCCGCCAGTTGGATCTGAACAGTGCAACGATTTCGTTGGATACAGGTGGTAACGACGGAGGCGAGTAACGTCTTTAAGCATCCCCTTGGGTCGTTCGCAACAGGTGGGCGACCCAACCCTGCCATCTCTACAAATTAGCATAAGTGCGTTCGGAGCAATGCCCTATGAGCGATAAGAAAATCAAGATTATTCTGGTCGATGACACACCGGAGATTCGGGAGACAACCAAGCGATTGTTGTTGCTTGAACCGGATTTCGATGTGATTGGCACAGCCGCGACCGGACGCGAGGCGATCCAGCGTGCAAAGGAACTCGTCCCGGACATTATGATTATGGACATCAATATGCCGGATATGGATGGGATCACCGCAACACGGGCCATTCACAAGAATGACCCAGCCATCGGTCTCATTATGATGTCGGTGAACAGTGATGCCGACTATATGGACCGTGCGATGGGGGCGGGGGCACGCGGATTCATCCCGAAACCAGCCAAGCCAGACCGGATGCGTGAGCGTATCCGCAAGGTTTATGAAGACTTAGAGGGGGAACGCTGGCGGCGCGAAAATGGTGGGGTTGCGGTTAGCTCGCCCAGGGTTGCTGAAACCAAAGAGGGCGACCGCGCCGGGCATATCATCGTATGTTATAGCCCGAAAGGCGGCGCGGGGACGACAACCATTGCGACAAATTTGGCCGCTGGGCTAATGAATTCGGACACGCGTGTCCTGTTGGTTGACGCTGATGTGCAGTTCGGGGATATCGGAGTTTTCCTCAACCTGAAGGCTCAGTCCACAATCGCGGACATTATCGAGACTCCCGCAGATGTTGATGCGGAGATGTTCAACAACATTGTCGTGGAACACGGTAGCGGGCTAAAGGTCTTGATGGGTCCACCCCGGCCTGAAATGGCCGAGCCAATCCAGGCGAACCCACGTGGTATCGCGGAAATTATCCAACAGATTCGCTATCAGTACGATTTTGTTATTGTGGACACAGCAAGCCACCTGGACGAGATCACGGTTGCGGTGTGTGACATTGCCACCACTATTTTGCTGATTTTGACACCGACCCTCCCTGCTGTTAAGAGCACGCGCTTTGTGTTGGACCTGTTCGACCAAATTTATGACGACAGCCAGAAACGCACACGTTTACTGTTAACACAGGTGCGAGAGGAGCGCCGTGGGACACGCATCTCGTTGGCGCGCGAGTCCATTATCAATTATCTTAAACGTGACCTGTACGCTGCGATTTCGCACGACGAGAAAGCGCTTCTGCAAGCTATCAACAAGGGAACGCCACTCATTGCAGCCGAACGCAATACCAATAACCAGGTTGTTAAGGAACTTTTGACCCTGGCCCAGAGCTTACGGTCGGAGTTTATAGAGGAAGAAAGTGGTGAGGAGCAAGTCGCCGCTGAGGATCCGAAGGGAAGTTCCGGTTGGGGTGGCATATTCAGCGGACGCCGCTAGATTTACCCAAACTTCAGTTCACTAGTATGGAGAAGTAACCATGTCTTTGCTCAAGCGAATCGAAAGTAGCGGTGGTGACGACGACGGCAACTCTAAACGTCGCCCGCCGAGTTCGGGCAATAGTGGCGGCGGTGAACCCCCGAAGCGTTCACAGCGCCCACGCGGTGTGAAGCCGGGTAGTTCGAGCCAACAGCAGGCGGACCAATATGCCAACCTGAAGTCGCGTGTTCAGAACCGACTCCTGGCAGAACTCGACGGGTCGATTGACGCTTCGCAGAAAGATGAGATTAAACGCCACATTAAAGAGTTGTTTGACTCAATTCTGGCTGAGGAGAGCATGGTGTTGTCGCGCAATGAGCGCAATCGCCTGTTCGACCAAATTGTCGCGGAGATTCTCGGTTTCGGGCCAATTGATATTCTGCTTGCGGACGAGGCCGTCAGCGAGGTGATGGTGAATGGGCCGAAGGACATCTTCGCAGAACGCCGGGGAAACATCACCCGTGCCAACATTGTGTTCGATGACAACGAACACGTCATGCGTATTATTGACCGCATCGTGGCCCCGTTGGGTCGTCGTGTAGACGAAAGCTCGCCGCTGTGTGACGCCCGCCTGCCGGATGGCTCGCGTGTAAACGTCGTCATTCCCCCGATCGCGCTCAACGGGCCAACTATCACGATTCGCAAGTTCGCTAAGGACCCGCTGACTATTGACGATCTCGTGGGCTTTGGCTCCATGACAAAAGAGATTGCCCAGTTTCTACGTGCTTGTGTGATCGGCACGTTGAACATTGTAGTATCGGGTGGTACGGGTTCCGGTAAAACGACGTTGTTGAACGTGATGTCCAACTTCATTCCACCGCACGAGCGCATTATCACGGTTGAAAACGCGGCGGAGTTACAGTTACAGCAGGAACATGTTGTCACCCTAGAGAGCCGCCCACCCAATATTGAGGGCAAGGGGCAGGTTTCGATTCGTGACCTCGTGATTAACTGCCTGCGTATGCGCCCAGAGCGTATCGTGGTGGGTGAGTGTCGTGGGGGTGAGGCGCTGGATATGCTTCAGGCTATGAACACAGGCCATGATGGATCGCTGACGACCCTCCACGCGAACACCCCACGCGACGCGCTGGCCCGCTTGGAGGTGATGTGTCTGATGGCGGGGGTGGACCTGCCAATGCGAGCCATCCGTGAGCAGATTGCGAGCGCGGTAGACCTGATCGTTCAGCAACAGCGTCTACGTGATGGTTCGCGCAAAATTCTGTTTATCACGGAGATTCAGGGGATGGAAGGTGAGATGGTCACGATGTCGGACATTTTCGAGTTTGAGCAGACAGGCATCGAGGGTGGCAAGATCATTGGACGTATTCGCCCAACAGGTATTCGTCCCAAGTTCAGCCAACGCATCGAGGATGCGGGTATCCACCTGCCACCTTCGGTGTTTGGCCTGGGGCAACGTGGCCGCCGTTAGAGGTTGGTAGGGATTAAGCGGGGGTAACTTGACTTACCCCCGCTCTCTCTCATATAACTAGATGAGTGCAAGCGGTATCAAAAGCCTGCGAGAGTGGTTTTCTCGTACATGGTTGTTTAGCGGATTGGATGGAGTGAAGCATGGAAATTACAACAATTGCGGCCATTGGTGCAGGCATTTTGGCGGTCGTCGTCATTGTTGCGGGTGTCATCAGTGTTCGTTCAGAGCGTGACCTGGTTGAAGAACGCCTTGTAAACGAGATGGAATCTGGTGGTTTCTCTCTGGGCATTGATGAGTCAGAAGAAGCGGAGGAACAACTCTCGATACGTGACCAGTTTGTCGACCGTATGGAGGAAGCGGTTGGCGATAGAGCGTGGGCGCAAAAGTGGCGACAACAGCTCTCGCGAGCGGACCTCAAGCTAAAGGTGAGTGAGTACATTGCCCTCCACTTTGTTGCAATGGTCGTTGCATTCACCTTTTCATACTTTATCTTCCTGCCGGGCAACATTCTCGTGGGCATCCTGGCGGGGTTCATCGGTCTGTTCTTCCCGCGCATCTACGTTGCACGCCAGGTAAGCGCACGCCTGCGAAAGTTCGAGGAACAACTGCCAGACACTTTGGGCCTGTGGATCAATGGTCTACGTTCCGGCTACAGCGTGATGCAGTCTATGGAGGCTATCTCCAGGGACTCCCCCGAACCCACTGCCACGGAGTTTGCTCGTGTGGTTCAGGAGGTTCAGCTTGGTATCGACATAGACGACGCTCTGGACCATATGTTGGCGCGTATGGCAAGTGAGGACTTGGACCTTGTGTTCACAGCCGTGAGCATCCAGCGGCAAGTCGGTGGTAACCTCGCAGAGATTCTTGAGGTCATCCAGCACACCATCCGTGAACGCATCAAGCTCAAAGGTGAGATCCGCGTGATGACGACGCAGGGACGTTATACCGGCTACTTGATTAGTTTAATGCCGATTATCGTGGCTGTTTTCTTGAGTTTGATTCGTCCGGGTTTCATGGAACCATTGTTCACAAACCGCCTGTGTGGTTGGCCGCTTATCGGGATTGGTTTGGCCCTCATTGGCATAGGTACGGCAGCGATTCAGAAGATTGTGGACATCGAAATCTAGCAAACGAACAAAACGATAGGAGAACATCATGATGGAAATTATCGCATCACTGCCACTCGTACCGATTATTGGGGGCATTTTCGTTCTGTTGCTGGTTGGCGGCTTGGTTTGGGTGGGTTTGCGTGAGGACGACGGCTATGACCCACTGGCAAACCGCCTCGCAGAATATGGCGAGCGAGAGGCACCTCAGTCCCTGGAGCAAGTTGAGATGTCCATGGATTTCAATCAACGTGTGTTGATCCCGGTATTGCGACAGATTGCAGCCATCACACAGAAGCTGACACCAAGCAAGCAGATCGAGGAAACACGCAAGCAACTTGACAAAGCGGGTATGGCTGGGACAATTGAGCCATCTATGTTCTTGGCGTTACGCATTGTCTCGACGATCATGTTGGGCGTTATCTCATTCTTGCTCTTCTTCGTGTTTACAAACACCTTCGGGCCAACAGTCTCGACCGCGTTTACGCTTGGCGGTACGGCATTGGGTTTCTTCTTTCCTAGCTTGTACATCGGTAGCAAGATCAGCAAGCGCCAGACGGAAGTTATAAAGGCGTTGCCGGATGCGCTTGACCTTTTGGTGATCTGCGTGGAAGCTGGCCTTGGTTTCGACGCGGGTATTGGTAAGGTGTATGAGAAGTGGGACAACGACCTTGCGATTGCGTTCGGTCGTGTGTTGCGTGAGGTTCGCCTGGGTAAGGGCCGCCGTGAGGCGCTTAAGGACATGTCAGATCGTATGGATGTACCAGACGTGACGAGCTTTGTTGCCGCAATCATCCAGGCAGAGTCCATGGGTGTGAGCATGGCGCACATCCTGCGTGTCCAGTCTGACCAGATGCGTACAAAACGTCGGCAACGTGCCCAGGAAAAGGCAAATGCTGCCCCCGTAAAGATGATGATTCCGATGGTACTGCTTATCTTCCCATCACTGTGGATTGTGTTGCTGGGGCCGGCGCTTATTAGCGTGTGGGAATCCGGCGTTATCGGCACGGTATTCTAAGCCGGGCGATGCACGAACAAACGAGACAACCACAGGTCCGGCGTATAGCTGGGCCTGTTGCGGTCTTACTGGATTTGCTCTACCCCCCTCGCTGCCTGAACTGTGGCCGCGTAGACACAGGCTGGTGTGAGCTTTGCCGAACAGAACTCGCAACCCAACCCATCCTCAACCCCGTTCAGCAACGGCAACTGGCCCCACTCGCAGCACTGGCAACCACAGGTGTACACACAGGACACCTTCAACGCCTCGTTCACGCACTAAAGTACGAAAATGCGACCTATGTTGCACCAGCACTGGCCCTACGGTTGGCAACAGTGGTCCGAGCGGCTGGATGGTATGCAGATGCTGTGACATATGTCCCATTACACATGACAAGATACCGTGAACGCGGTTACAATCAAGCAAAGGCTCTTGCAGATGAAGTCGCTGGACTGCTCGGTTTGCCGATACCCAACGGCGCACTCCAACGTCACTTCTTCACCCGCTCACAGGTTGGGCTTGGGAAGGCTGAACGCCGGGCAAATGTGGCCGGTGCCTTCCAGGCAACCCCTGAACACGTTGCTGGGCGTCATCTCATCCTAGTGGATGATGTTCTGACAACAGGTGCCACGTTACAGGCTTGCGGGCAGGCGCTCATAGCTGGTGGCGCGGTCGCGGTATATGGCCTAACCGTGACGGCAGCGAGGGAACAAAACTAATATTCTGTACAATAGAGAGGATGCGTTGATGGACATCCAGATTAACAGCCGCAATATGAAGATCACTGACGGATTGGAGGACTACGCCCGCCGCAAAGTGGACCGCTTGGACCGCTACCTGCCGAATATCCGGCAGATTCGTGTGGACCTCGCCCGTCAGAACAACAGCCGTGGCGATGATATGTCTATCGCACAGATCACCGTGCAGCACGAACGGGGGGCGATCCTGCGTGCGGAGGAGAAAACCACCGGAGAAATTCAACAGGCTATTGATGTTGCGGTAGACAAGATGTATCGGCGAATCAAACGATTCAAGGGTAAACGTGTGGACAGCAAGCGTCGTCAGCGTGATCGCTACATGGCGACACCCGAGGAGATTGAGGCCGCAGAAGCCCTGCCAATCCCAGAAGCTTCTGTTGGAGAACAAGCGGAAGCAGAGGGAGATGTGATCCGACGGAAGGCTCTAGCGCTTCCCCCGATGGATGAGGTTGAGGCCATTGAACAAATGGAGTTGCTGGGCCACAGCTTCTTCATGTTCTTCAATGCGGAAACAGGTAAGGTTAACGTCATCTACAGGCGCTCGGAGGACGGCTACGGCCTGCTGGAGCCAGAGACCTAGACGCTTTAATTGGGGCTTAGTGACAACGTCTACCCACTACGCCCCATCAAATCCCCCCCCGTTACGGATCAACACCCCCAATAGTCGATATTTCCGAAATTCGTAACGTGCCATCATCAGGCTGAGGAAGAACCCATGCCAACCGTCACGATAGCCTCTTAGGGTTAGGTAACGCCAGACAAACTGGCGAATCGGCATGGTGATGAGCGTCCAGGGTTTGAGGCGCTCCCCCTGTTCGTAGAGCGTTTGTGCGTCGAAACGGCTGTAGCGGCGTTGAACCTCTCCAAAATGGTTCACATCGCGGTAATTGTCGTGGATGAGCGGTTGTGCTAACGTGCCGGTTACACCATCCAAGATGGCGACCTCATGGACGGCTCGGTTTGGATCGTAGCGAGCCGCGCCAACCTTCAGTAACCGCAGTTGATAGTCTGGAAACCAGCCTGCGCCGAGCGTGAGCTTGCCGAAGATGTAGTTATGACGGGGTACACGGTACCCTGTGTGCTCGCCAGAGGATGCCGTTACAGACCGCAACTCGGCCTCTAATTCAGGTGTTACGCGCTCATCGGCATCTACGAACAGCACCCATACCGTGCCCAGCTGGGCTGCTGCCTCAAGGGCAGCATTGCGCTGGCGGCTGTAGTTCTCAAACGGGTGTTCATGCACGACAGCTCCCACGTCTCTTGCCAGTTGTTGTGTGCCGTCTGTGCTAAGGGAGTCAAACACCAGCACGCGCTCCGCAAAACGCAGACTGTCGATACAAGCAACAATGTGTGCAGCCTCGTTGTATGTGAGGATGACGGCGGTGAGGTGTGGAAACGTCATGTGCGTGCTTGCTCCATGACGTGTTTATAGGCGTTGGCAAGGTCTAGTGTGGCTGTTTCAGGGTCCAGTTGGCAGAGTTTACGACGCATCCCCCAGCGCACCAACGCACGTGCGAATAGGAGTTTCCAGCGAGGATAGTGCTTCTTGTAGAGCCGTAGCCGACTTTCCCACAAGTTACGGACACTGCGGGCGCTGGCCTGTCCGGTACTTTGGCCGCCGAGGTGTACCACATGTGCTCCTGGCACACATAGAATACGCCAGCCAGCCCGTTGGATGCGCCAGGCCCAGTCGACTTCTTCACAGTACATAAAGAACCCCTCGTCAAACATGCCAGTCTGTTGGATTACCTCACGTCGGAGCATCATGGTTGCGCCCAGGGTGAAATCCACCTCAAAGGGCTGCGTGCCGCTGTAGAGGGCGCGTGAATACCGCCCGTTAAAGCGCCCCTCGACAAAGCGACCGGGTAGGGGGAAGAACTCAGCATAAATTTGGCGTAGCCCTGGAAATGTAAACGCCCCATGTTGAAAGCTACCGTCGCCGTAGGTAAGATTTGCTCCGACTGCACCTACCCCTTCATGGTTGAGAAGCGTGTCGTAGAGCATATGTGTTGCGCCTGGCTTCGTGATTGTGTCTGGGTTGAGCAGATAAACGACTCTTGGCAAATCATCGGTGGTGGTGTGCGCTTTACCAAAGCCGAGGAGCCGCAGTGCGGCATTGTTGCCCGCCGCAAAACCAAGGTTTTCCTGGCTGGCGACGACCTCCACCTGTGGATAAGCACGACGGATAGCAGACACCGTATCATCAGACGAGGCGCTATCGACCACCACCGCACGCGCACGTAAGCCGCTGGTCTCCAGGTCGGCATAGAGCGACTGAAGCGTCTGGAGCGCGAGATCACGCACATTCCAGGTGACGACAATCACTGCCAGATCAACAGTCATCGCAGGTTAATACTTTCGAGGTCGAAACCTGCATCCGTCATGAACTCGCGCATGTCTTCCAGGTCTTCCGGCGCGGCGGGGCGAATCTCGTGGCCGCCAACGAGCCATGTCAGCGCGACACCCTCTGACGATAGACGCAACGGGTTGACACCCTCCAAGTAGAACGGCTGTGGTTCGGTCGCTTCTTCAGGAACCGGGGGCATGGTCGGTAACGGTGTGACCGTCGCACCATCCACCACCTCAACGGTGTTGGGGTCTTGCCACCCCCCTATTTCCAGGTAGGCCTGGATCAAAGCACCCTCGTCCGCAATCACCATTTCGTCCGGCACGAACAGCGTGCCTATCGGGATCACGGGTGAGGTGTAGATTGTCGTTAGGCCCTCGTCCGCTGGGACTGAACCTGCCGGGACACCCATTGCGTAGCAGGTACCGTCTTGTAGGCTCTGGAAGGCAAAATCACGGGGGACAACCTCAATCGACAACAAACGCGTGAGGTCAATGCTACTGGCCTGGAGCGCCAACGTGGGGAGTGTCTGGTTGTAGAACGTCTCAAACCCAGTGGCTTCAAACTCGCATAGGCTACGCCCCACCAGCGACCCCAGTGAACCAGGCGTCGCGGCAACGACTTCGCCTGCAAACCCGATTTCGCCGTTGAACGTAGCGGTCAGTACGCGTTCACCACATCCCTGCGCCTCCGCGAACACAGCAGCCGGGCCGTTTAGCCATGCCGCTGGGAAACGGTCGCCGTCGTTGGGATCGCACAACGCGGCCAGGGCCTCTGCATGTGTCAGGACGGTTGTCACCCTCACCTGTAGGCCAGAACGACCACTGAGTAACCCGGCGAGGGTTTGGGCAGCCGTGGCAACATCGGGGGCATCGGGCACAGGCGGCACGTAGATGATTTCGAGGGGATTCCCCGGTTGACCGGG
>CAYWZS010000035.1:0-2541 GCA_964462905.1 uncultured Anaerolineaceae bacterium | reverse complement strand
CATCGGGCACAGGCGGCACGTAGATGATTTCGAGGGGATTCCCCGGTTGACCGGGGGAAATGGCTGTGGGCGCAAAGAACGCCAACGGATCACGGGTGGGTGTGGGGAGCGCCTCCTGCACTTGGCCCTGCCCGCAAGCCACCAACAGAAAGACCAAGAGAAAGATGAGTGAGCGCAAGCGAATCATAACAAGATTCCTTCGAGATAATGGGTTTCGCATTTGTCATTATAGTGCGGAAACCAACTATTCGCTCTCCGATTCGGCATAGAGCGGCGCATTCGGGTCGACGAGTTCAATACTACGCGCCCCCACACGCGCATTACGAATGCTGACGCCGACATCCTCGTGGACCAAACCCGCCCAGCAGTTTTGCGGATTGCGCGACTCGACTAACTCCGTCATGCGAATTCCCCCCCATACTTCGGCACGTTCCCCTGGTGGTAAGTAGAAGTATGTATTGCCTGTTTCTGCATCAAAGACACTTTCCAACGTCTCACTATCACCAATGGCCCAACGCCAGGGGTAATCGCTGGCTGCGGTGTCGCAGTCGATACCCACACGCCACGCGCCGGACTCGTCAAAGTCACCATAGGTGGCGGCGCGTTCGTTCTGCTCGTAGACAGCCCCAGGGGGTGCGCCGTGCGTGCGGATTGGTACATCGCTGTAGTTCTCGACCGTTAGGTGGAAAACCAATATATCGCCAACGGGCATTGTCACATCAAAGGGATTGGCATCAGACGGGTCTACAGGCGGGGCAACAAGCTCGCCAAAGACACCATCCTGGCCAAGCAGCGTCGGATCGTAGGGAACCACATCGAACACAACATCGGCCCCAGTCGGCTGTGTAGCAATCTCAGCAAGGGGTTTACCGCCATCGGCGAGCGATAGCACGGCCTCACGGCGCACCCGCTGCCCCACGGCATCCTGGGCTTCGGCAACGACAGTGTAGGTGCCATCTGCCGGGGGATCTCCACCGCCATCTAAGCCACCATCGTAATCATAGGTATAACGCCCAGCCTCTCCGGTGCGAGTCTCCGTCACCTGCGGCGGGATGAAAATTTGAACGCTTTCATCCGTCAACAAATACACATTGAGGTCTGCTGCTTTTTCGAGGTAGACATTAATTTGGGTTCGGTCGCGGATGCCGTCCTGGTTCGGGGTAAAATCCTGTGGCGAGACGGTAAAGATCGAAATTTCTGGCAACGCAGCATCGGACTCCGCAATAGTGAGTGTGCCCTCAGTGGTCGCGACCTCCCCGGCCTCTGTCTCAGCGGTTAGTTCCCAGGTGTACACGCCGTCGGGCATGAGACGCCGCATCACGTCCCCAGAAACCTGCTCGTCTGGCAACGTGTACCCGTCCACAACACCGCTGAACAACCCACTGTACTCCCCTGCCGCCCGTAGCTCCCCATTACGGAAACCGAATACGGTGCCGTCACCACGCGCAAATGTCAACGAGACTGTCGCATTTTCCGAGAGTATGTAGGTGTATTCGGTGATGTCGGCATCACCATCTGCATTCGGGGTAATGGTTTCGAGTGAGAAGCCTGCCGCCACAATCAGAGGCAGATTCGGCTCAAACAAGCTACGCCCCACGAGTGCGCCCAACACCGCCATCACGACGGCAACTACTAACATCAAGATGTAGGGTGTCCGCATCCGGCCAGTGTACCTCCGTTGTCCTCCCATGAGCGCGGCCAATCTAGCACAGCCCCCTTTACAGAACAAGCCTGGGTACAATCGTTCATATTTTAAGCCTTATGTGACATCATAATGACATCATCCGGTGTGTTGAGATTTGCCAGTGACAAAAGACCTGAATCAAATGCCCGTAATTCCGTTTCAGATACATGGCGAACGCAGAGCTCTCTGTAAAAGTCAGAAATGCGAAAATTACCTGTTTCAATCTGTTGACGGATGTAGGGATGGCAGTGGCGGGCATATACGGCATGTAAATTATGAGCCTTACCGTCAATCTTCGGTATGACTGCGTTGAAATCCCCACACAGCTCAATCTGATAACGTAACAGTGCTGGATTCAAAAAAGGCATATCACAGGCCACACAGAGTATGTATTTCGATGGCGACCGCCTCAGAGCAGTATATATTCCGCCAAGCGAGCCACAGCCCGTTATTTCATCTGTGAACGTTGGCAAACCTAAATGCGCATATTTCGTTGGCGAGTTCGTGATAATCATCATGTCCAGCTTCAGGGTTTGAAGCTTGTCAATGACATGCTCAATAAGCGGCTTGCCATTGAGCAGGACAAAACTCTTGTCTTGCCCCATACGGCGAGACTGCCCGCCAGCAAGTATGGCAATCTCTACCGGGCTAACAGCAACCATCTTTGAAATACTCCACCGCGTCGGTAGCTTCAGAACTGTAGTAACCGTCTCCAGCGCATGACCGACAAAGTGTTAGACCATCTCTAAGCACTTCACGCTGATTGATGATCTCCTCACCGCACATTTCACAGTTAACCCGTACACCCGCCCGGCTGATGATTTCTTTTAGGGAAACGGTAAGTTCAACGTTGCACC
>CAYWZS010000034.1:2841-37482 GCA_964462905.1 uncultured Anaerolineaceae bacterium | reverse complement strand
CCGGGCGCCTGTGAACAAATCCGCAAGCGAGAAACGCTGCTCACGTCCGTTCGCGGTAACGTGTAAGTGGGTTGCCGCATCGCCTTCCAACTCAACGGCAATCCCCTCCGTCGCAGGGGTATGTAGTGATGGGTTCTGGCTCGTCCGGGTCTGGAAACAGACACGGTTCTCACCGTCACGTTCCATGTGACTGTAGGCATACACTGCACCTGCAGGTGGGTCTGCTGTCGGACCATACCCCCGGAAGCGCGGCTCTACAGTGTGCAATTGCCCGGCTTCCACAGCTAACGCGACATTCCAGTCAAACACGTCGGACTGTTCCCCCCAACCCACCTCAAGATGTAGCTTGAAGCGGCCAGATGTCGTGGCCTTTGGGAACACTGTTTCACGGTGAACCAAACGGTTGTTGTGGAGCACGTCCACGTAGTCCAGCGCATCCCCACCGCATACCGTTACCCCAATATCCCGCTGCCCACTTACCGGGGCGACCCCTCCCATCGGCACCTCATTGAGCACAAACCCAAGCTCGATACGATCTCCCGTCAGGGCATAAGTGCGCCGTTGTTGAATGGCCGCCCAAATATCAGCACGGTCCAGCGCATTCGCCCATACCCCCAAACGCCCATAGCCATAGCTACCTGGCATGGCGTTGTGATGGTCGGTGGAACCGATCACACCAAAGAGATGCCCCTGTTCCCAACCATATTGGGCAGTGCTGTGTTCGTGGCGCGGCCCCATTGAGTGCAGGTAGGGGTAAGCCCCCTCGCTGCGTTCCGACAACCCATGAAAAGAGAAGATCTCAACCACAGGTGACAACGCGCTATCAAATGCAGCCCAGTTGATCCCACGTGCCCCCTGCCGATACCCGATATGATGCGGAATCAGCAGAGCCGGGGTTACGAGTTTCTGCACCGTCCGGCGTAGAGTCAGCAGGTCTGGGGCGTCGATGATACGGTTATCGGCTTCATCGTAGTAATAGATACAGTGGTCACCATAAACGATGGAATGCCACTCAAAACTGGGGAAAGTTACAAAGCGGCCTGGCGCGTTAGCCTCGCGAATGCGTGCTAGGTAGCCCGGCCAGTTGGTCTGGGCTTTCTCGAATCCCTCACGGTGATAACTCACCAGATAACCCAAGCGTTCATCATCTTGTGGCAGGTCCGGCCATGCCGCGTGAACCGTGACACTCGCAAAGTCCAGTTGAAGCTGGGCATTATGCAAAGCCGACTCCAGTGATCCGTGACCATAGCTCAGGTCACAGTGATTATGCAGATCACCGTAGTAAACCTTCATACCAGAAAAAGCGGTGTCATAAGGTGTGGGCATGTGACCCATTCCATTCTAAGATAACTAACGCACATTAAGTGTACAATCCAGTCCACCGTCGTTTTGACAAACTGGACATGTGCATTATACCTTTTGCAAAGGTTTTGTCAAAAGTCTTATGGAATCAATATGTCGTTACGCCCTCAAATCCTAAAAAGTCTACTCCGGCAACCAGCGTCGATTGCGGACCTACGCGAGAGCACAAAGGTTAGCCTGCCAACTTTACGTAAAGCTATACAGGAACTCACAGGTGAACGTTGGATTCGCATTGTGGGCCAGGCCGAGACCAACGGAGGCCGCCCGGCGATGTTGTATGGCCTGGAAGATGACCATTTTCTGTTACTGGGTGTGCATTTCCAGCTACCAGGATTGCGTCTAGTCACCACAACACTATCCGGGGAAATTGTGCATGTCGGGGAGGCATACAACGGCGTTGTACCCCGCCCAGACCAAGCAGTGAACGCCATCACGGAATATCACACCACGATCCAGACAAAATTACCAGATCGGCAAATCATCGGCCTGGGTATCGCAACGCCTGGGTTTACACATCCCACCACCGGGGAGATTATCTCGATTGGGCGGGTGTCAGGGTGGCAGAATGTCCCCATTCGCCAACGCCTGGAACAAGCCCTATCACTCCCAATCTTTGTTGCCAATGATATTGACTGCATGGCCTTCGCGGAATTCCAGCACACTGACACATCACTTGAACAGAATTTGGTCTACCTGGGATTCGACGAAAGCATCAAGGCGAGCATGTTCCTCAACGGTCAGCTCTACAAGGGGTCATTTGGCAACGCCGGCCTGGTTGCGCCAAACTTACTCCGGCTGGCTCCCACACTCACCAACACAGACGCCCAGAATCTGCTGACCATTGATAGGATCAACCACGTATTTTCCGAGCGTGTCAATCGCCTAGCGCCGTCGGCGCAGTCTCCCTACGCACACATTCTTTCAGCCTCCAGTTCCCGTGACATGCTGATGCGCATTCTTACAGGCGCAGAGGCGGGTTTGCCAATTTGCGCGGACATCCGGCAGGTACTCGATGTGGTCATCGCAACCGCCACCGCTAACCTGATTTACGTTGTCCAGCCCGATAAGCTCGTGCTGGGTGGCTGGTTGGCGACTGTATCCAGTGAGCAATACATCTCCCTGGAAAACAAGATCCGAGAACAACTTTTACCGCTGTTTGCCAATGCTGCGGTTATCGAACAGGCTACCCTGTCGTCACCAAGTGCCGCAGCCCTGGGCGCAGTCTTTCATTTCCTACAGGAGTATCTGAACAATCCACAGGTGATGATGCAAGATAGCTTGTTTTAGGCTACGGCGCTTAGTCGTATACACAGCTTCAGCTTGTCTTTACAGCATGAAACGCCAAACAAGTAGCTGGGGTAAATCGCGGCCCTACATCTGACACATCACACGCGCAAACAGATGAATCCCGGCGGTGTGTGGCTCGTCCGCAAAGGACAAAATGAATAGATCAACGCCAAGGGCAACGTAGGCGGCGAGTTGATCGCGGATAGCAGCAGGTGTACCAACGAGCGCACGGTCCCCCGGCCAGATAGGATAGTTGGCGATGATCGCCTCGGCAGTAGCCTGGGACTCTGCGATGCTGACAACGCCCATCCACGTCCGGCGAATAGTGGTAGGGTCACGACCCACATCAGCGCAATGACGCGCCAAAACCTCAGATTTATGACGGACGACATCGGGAGGCGCACCGGGGATATTCCACCAATCGGCGTGTTGCGCCACGACGCGTAACGTCAGCTTTTCACCCGTTCCCCCAATCATAATAGGCGGCGCAGGTGACGGCTCCGGGGTGCACAGCGCATCCTCTACGCTGTGCTGATCCCCCCTAAACGTAACAGGCTCACCACCCGCACGCCATAGCTGCTTACAAATTTGCACCGCCTCACCCAGCGCCGCGATGCGCTCAGGCGTAGCCGGGAAATCGTAGCCGTAGGCGCGATACTCATCCGCCTTCCACCCCGCCCCTATCCCCAGCACGAACCGTCCATCCGTGAGATGTTGCATCGTCGCGGCGGTTTTCGCCAGCAGCGCCGGGTTTCGATAGCCGACGCCCAGCACACACGTTCCCACATCGAACGTCGGATGCAAACCCGCCAGATACGCCAACGTCGTTAAAGACTCAGGAATCGGCGCGTCGTCATCCATGAAGTGATCGGGAATCCAGAAAGAGGTGAACATGCCGTTGATCTGTGTCAACACGTCGCGGATATGCGCGACATCATTACCTGTGGGTATCCGCTGTTTGCCTGTGGGCAGCATCCACCCAAATTCGACGGTCATAGCGCCAGCCCACCCAGCTTGTAATAGCCATCCACCGCGCCGTAAAGCTGGTCAAGGTCCAGGTGCTCATCGGTAATGTGAGCGGTGTGCTCGTAACCGGGACCATATCCCAATGTCGGAATCCCGGCGCGGCCCAGCGAGTAACTGCCATTGGTGCAGAAGCTGTAGTGACCGATCTTGACATCACCAAGCGCCCTACCTGCCGCCCGCACCCATTCATTGTGGGGGGCCATCTCCCACGCTGGCGCGAATGTTTCCTGCGTGAGGTGTTTCCCGGTGTAGCAGGTGAACTCACCAGGAACGATTTCTGCCTCTGCGTTCAGGTCGGGGTGAGACGCCTGCACCGCTGCGATCATCTCACGTATCGGGGCCAGCACGCTCTCCGCCGTCTCCCCGACAAGCGTGCGGCGGTCATAGCGGGCGTCACAGCGCCAAGGGATCACCGACACGTTGGGATAGGGCGACGAGATAATCGTGGTCGGCTCCAAAATGCCCGCGCCCAACAGTGAATGTGTCGGCGGGGCGATTTCACCCAACGCGTTGACCAACAGCGCCATGTAGCGCATAGCATTTACGCCAACCCCCGGGTTACTGGCGTGCGCGGACTTGCCGTGAACGGTAATGTTGATCTCCGCCCGTCCACGTTGGGCGATGTTGAGCTTGAGTTGCGTCGATTCGCAGATGATGACCAAATCGGGCTGATAGTGGTCCACCGCCGGCCCCATTGCCAGCCCTTCTATGTGCTCCTCGCCCACCGTCGCGGAGACAATCGCCGTCCCGCGCAATTTACCATCAGCCTTAGCCGCCGCCAACCCCACCAGCGACGCCGCCAGTGGCCCCTTCATGTCACACGTCCCGCGCCCGTAAACCCGCTCCCCGCTGACCATCCCGCCGAAGGGGTCGTGCGTCCAGGCGCTCACATCACCCGCCGGGACCGTGTCCACATGCGAGTCGTACATGACCGTCGGGCCGTTGCCGCCGTACAACGCGCCAATCACGTTGCCGCAGTCGTCCACGCGCACATCGTCGTAGCCAAGCTCGTGCATCCACGTTTTCACACGGTCGATGACGGCTTTTTCGTCCCCGGCGAGGCTCTTTATCTGCACAAGCGACTGCGTGATCTCCAGCACCTTGTTGTAGTGGATGTTATCTAGTTGCATAGTATACACCTCCTGGTTGCATCAAGCGGTTCTGTGGCTGTTATGTCGTCGTCAGATCAGTTTCATTGCTCAGCGCTCAGCACTTTCAACTTTTTGCTTTAACGACACAGCTCCGGCGGATTATCCCAGCGTGCATAGAAGCGTCGGAGGTACGCGCCGAGTTCGTCAAGTATCTGGTCTGGCATCTGCCCCGTGAGCGCGTCCTTGATCTGAGCGGCGAGGTCGGCTTCGTTGAGGCGTGTGTGCTGGCCGTCCCGCAACACCCACTCCCCTCCCATCATCACATGCCGAACGTGGGATTTATTGGCACGGCGCAAAAATAGATTGATAAGGAAGGACTTATCCGTGTCCGCGTCGATAGGGATTGGCTCAGCCATAGCGCTGAAATCAAGCAGGACAAGGTCTGCCCTGGCCTCATCCCGCAACACGCCGATGGGATACGCGCCCTGAAACGCCGTCGCCGCGCCTATGGCCGTTGCAATCAGGAAGATACGCGACGCATCCAGATCCCCCCCCGCCACACCCGGACGGTTCGCAAGCGTCCACGCTAGGCGCATCTCACGCAGGTAATCCTGATCGTCATCCAGTGCGTGACCGTCCAACCCAATTCCGACATCCGCCCCCACACGCCGCAGACGATCCAACGGCGCAATCCCACTGCGAAGGCGTAGGTTGCTACTTGGGTTATGGACAACGGCCACCTCACGCTCTTTCAGAAGAGGAATGTCTTTGTCATCTACCCACACCATATGCGCTAGTGTCAGCCAATTACCCAACGCCCCGATACGTTCGAGATGCTGTATGAAGCTCTCGCCCCACGTCTTAAAGGCGTACAGGCGCTGATAGCGTGTCTCCAGCATGTGCATCTGCACGCGGGTGTTATTGGCCTTAGCCCACTCCACTGCTCGTAGAATCAGCTTATCGCTACACCACTGCCCCCCTGCCGGGCTAGCCTGGATGTGAACCTTATGCGTCTCCGTGTTGTGATATTCGCGGTACAGCGCGTTTAGCCCGCCGAAGTAGTCGTCCGCGCTGAGTGGGGGCGGTTGGCTGGCGATCTTGGCCTGTTTTTGAAGGTGTCCTGGCAGTGACGCGATAAAGGTATCAGCATCGGCGTAAACCAGCGCGTTTTGATCCACAATAACGGGATGCATCGCCACCCGCACCCCTGCATCAGCGTAACCCTTGAGTGTTGGTGGGATCTCCTCAAACTGTGTCTCCCATGCACTTGGATTATGACTATGCGCAACACTCGTCACACCAGACTTCACCAATTGCAGCCCCTCCCAAGCCGCCGCCAAATACGGCGGCAACGACGGCAACCGCCCTAGGCTTCGCAGCCACACCTCCAAAAATGAGTCGGGAATCCCCAACGACTGTGTACCTATCGCCCGCCCGTGGTCGTGTGCATTAACAAAGCCCGGTGTCATAATAAAGTGGTCGCCACCGAATTGCTTAACGCTAGGGTACCGCTCCGTCAGTTGGGCACGGCTCCCCGTCGCCTGGATTATCCCACCCTCGACATAGACGGCGAAATCCCGCACAACTGACCCCATCGGTATCGCATACCCCGCGTAGATGATCTGCCCGGTCATACGTATAGCCCCGTTTGTTGTCCGGCGTCAATCACGAACACCTGCCCGGTTATCATACGGGCCGTGTCCGACGCCAGATAGACCGCCAACGCCGCGACCTCCTCCGGCTGAGTGAGGCCCGGCAACGGTTGGTACTGGTCGAGAAACTGCTGGAAGCCGGGGTCGGTCTCCACGCCACCGAGTAGCGGCGTCTCCACGACACCAGGCGCAATCACGTTAGCGCGGATCTTGTCGCGGGCGTAGTCCAGCGCAATCGACTTGGTGAGGTTAATCGCTCCGGCTTTGGCGGCGCTATAGGCAGCCTTGTTCTTAGCCGGACGCAGCCCGAACGTCCCCGCTGTGGTGAGAATCACCCCGCCATCGGCTTTCAGGTGTGGCAGCGCGTACTTGGCTCCCAGGAACACGGCTTTCAGATTCACATCTAAACAGATGTCCCACTCATCCTCGCTGATGTCCGTTACCCCACCAGAGGGACTGATCCCAGCATTGTTGAACAGCACGTCCAGCCGCCCATATTGGTCTACCGCCGCCGCAATCATTGCCTGTACATCGTCGCTCTGGGTGACATCAGCCCGCACTGCAAGTGCCGTCCCGCCGCTGTCGGCAATTGTCTCCGCGACAGCTTCGACTTTTGATAATGTGCGTCCTGCGACGACCACCGACGCCCTCGCCCTCGCAAACGCCATTGCGCTGGCCGCCCCAATGCCAGACCCCGCCCCCGTCACAATCACAACCTTACCGTCAAGCTGCATCAGTCCACCCTTACCCACACTGACTTCAGTTCGGTGTACATGTCCATCACCTGCGTGCCAAGTTCGCGCCCGTAGCCGCTAGCCCCGGTTCCGCCAAACGGCACAGACGGATCGAACCAGTCGTAGGTGTTGATCCAGACGACGCCCGCTTTGAGCGCCGCCGCCATACGGTGCGCCCGCCCAAGATGGTTCGTCCACACGCCCGCCGCCAGCCCAAAGCGCGTGCGGTTAGCACGGCGGACCACCTCGTCCTCGTCGTCGAACTTGAAGGCGGACAACACCGGGCCGAAGATTTCCTCCGTGGCGATGCTGCTATCATCCGGCACATCACGAAATACAGCAGGCGTCATGAAGTAGCCCGCCCCCGCCGGGCGCTCCCCACCTGTGACGAGTTGCGCCTCCCCACGCTGGATATAGGACTGCACGCGCTCCAACTGTCGTTCAGAGATCAACGGGCCGATGTCGGTGTCGTCGTGCATTCCCGGCCCCACCTTGAGCGCAGCGGCCTTGTCCGCCAGTATATCCAACACAGCGTCATAGGCCCCGGCCTGCACGTAGAGGCGGCTCCCAGCGACACAGTTCTGGCCGCTGTTGGCGAAGATGGCCCACAGTGCCGTTTCCGCCGCGACCTCTAAATCGGCATCATCGAAGATAATCAGTGGCGACTTGCCCCCCAACTCCAACGAGATGTGCTTGAGATTCCCAGCGGCGGCCCGCATGATCTCCTGCCCGACCTCGGTGGACCCCGTAAACGCCACCTTGTCCACGTCGCTGTGGTTCGCCAACGCCGCGCCTGCGGTATGCCCAAAGCCCGTCACGAGATTGAATACGCCGGGGGGAATTCCGGCCTCCAGCGCCAATTCCGCCAGCAGAATCGCCGTTAGTGGCGTCTGTTCGGCAGGCTTGAGGACGAGCGTGTTACCCGCCGCCAACGCCGGGCCGATCTTCTGCACCGCCATCACAATCGAGTAGTTCCAGGGGGTGATGGCCGCGCACACGCCCAACGGTTCTCGCCGGGTGTAGACGTGATAGCCCGGCGACGACACCGGATAAGTCTCGCCCTTGAGCTTGGTCGGCAACCCCGCATAGTAGCGTAACTGCCCCAACGCCACATTCACCTCCACGTTAAACGCCACGCTGTACGGCTTACCGTTGTCCAGGGATTCGAGTTGCGCCAACTCATCGTGATGCGCCTCTACCAGATCAGCAAAACGGCGCAACAACTGTTCACGGTCAGCAGGCATCAGCGCCGCCCACGCGGGGAAGGCCGTCCGTGCCGCCGCTACCGCCCGGTTTACGTCTTCGGCATCCCCCGCCGCCACCTGGCACAACGGCTTGGCTTTCGCGGGGTTGAGCGTGGCGAACGTCTCCCCACTCGCCGCCGCGACCCACTCGCCGCCGATCAACAGCTTTTGCTGGCGGTCCAGAAATGTTGTTACGGACGGCAGCACATCAACCATGACTCACTCCCTGTTCTATGCTAACTCAGTGGCGGACAGGGCAAACCCCATTCCTACACATCTTACGCTGTCAAGACACTAGCTCGGTCGAAGCCTAATTCAACATCCACCCACCATCCACGTAGATCATATCCCCCGTCACATAGCGTGACTCGTCCGACGCCAGAAACAGCGCCACATCCGCCACATCATGCGGCAACCCCAACCGCTGTAACGGCAACTTCTCCCGTGCCCAGCGTTCGTTGTCCTCCTGGCTGGGGAGAATTGGCGTATCAATGATGCCGGGGGCCATTGAGTTCGCCCGGATGCGCTTCGGCCCATATTCCAGGGCAAGGCAGCGCGTCAAGGAGGCCACTGCCGCCTTCGTCGTGCAGTAGGCGGACGAGTTCACGAACGCCACTGACGCGCTAATCGACGCCAGATTCACAATCGCGCCGGGGATTTCGTGTGCCAGCCAATGCCGGATCACCTCCTGGCTCATCATAAACACGCTCTTGACGTTCACGCTCATAATGCGGTCCCACTGATCGTCGGTCTGTTCCTCGAAGGGCGCGTTGTAGAACATCCCAGCATTGTTAACCAACACCTCGACAGTCCCGAACTGCTCAATCACCGCCGCAACAAAGGCCGCCACCTGTTCCCGATTACTCACATTCGTCTGGCGCACCAGGGTTTTGACGCCATATTCGTCCTTCGCTTGGTGTGCCGTGGCAGTCACACCCTCTAAATTCAGGTCACACAGCGCAAGGTTCGCCCCCTCACTCGCAAAACGCAGGGCTATCGCCTCACCGATGCCCTGTGCAGCCCCGGTGATAATCGCCGTCTTGCCGTCCAAGCGTCCCATAACCCGCTATCCCTTCTCGATGTAGGCGATAATCTCACCGACCGGAACCTCATCGTCCACACCCCGGCTGATCTCCGCGATGGTGCCAGTGGCGGGCGCTTCCAGTTCCGTCTCGACCTTCTCCGTTTCAATCACAGCGATGCTCTGTCCCTCGGTGACAGTGTCCCCTTCGTCCACCAACCACTCGACAATCACGCCTTCTTCCATTGTCATGCCGTACTTGGGCATATGTACTGCGACCAGATCCATGTGGTTTACTCCAGTGTTCGTTTCACTGCGTCGATAATCTTCTCCGGCGTCGGCAGCACAGCCTTCTCCAGCTTGGGGCTAAACGGCACCGGCACCGGCTCATTGTTCACCCGCTGCGGCGCGGCCTTCAGGTCGCCAAACGCCTCACTTGCAACCGTCGCCGTCCACTCACTCGCCGCGCTACAGTCCGGGAAGCTCTCATCCACGGCCACAAAGCGCCCGGTCTTTTTGACACTTTCTAGAACGGTTGCCTTGTCCCACGGGGACAGCGTCCGCAGGTCTATCACCTCCACGCTGATCCCGTCTTTTTCAAATTCCTTGGCTGCTTTGAGGGCGGTATACACGGGTGCGCCCACCGTGCAAATCGTTACGTCGGTTCCCTCTTTTTTCACATCTGCTACGCCCAGTGGGATCGTGTACTCCTCATCGGGAACCTCGCCACGCTTGCCGCCCGTGGACAGCGAGTTCAAAAACACGACCGGGTTATCGTCACGGATGGCAGACTTCAACAGCCCCTTCACATCGTAGGGCGTGGACGGCAGCACCACTTTAATCAGCGGCATATTCATGAAGAACTGATGGACAGACTGGCTATGGTGATGCCCGGCACTATTCCCCGCACCGTTCTGCGTCATGTACACCAGCGGGAGCGTCGCCTGCCCGCCGAACATGTAACGCATGGCACCAGCCTGGTTCGCAATCTGGTCAAACGCCAGATACAAAAATGTGCCAAACATGAGGTCTACGACCGGGCGTAACCCGGTGGCCGCCGCGCCGACGCCCGCCCCGGCCACACCCAACTCCGAAATCGGCGTGTCAATCACGCGATTATCGCCGAACTCCGCGTGAAGGCCACGCGTCCCGGCGAAAACGCCCAGCCGCACGTCCTCCCCCATGAGCATCACACAGTCGTCGCGGCGCATTTCCTCCGCGAGTGCCTCTTGAATCGCCTTGATATAGGTTTTGCGTGGCATATCGTCTCCTGTTAGACCCAGGTGTCTTCATAAATGCTGTCAATTTCCGGCTCTGCGCTCTCACGGGCATACGCAACTGCCATGCTAACTGCCGTTGTCGTCTCATCGTCTAACGTCTCTAGGTGGTCCGCCGTCGCGACCTCATGCTCCACGATGTAACGCCCCAAAATCGTCAGCGGGTCCTTCTGGCGCATCGCCTCTAGCTCATCGGCTAGCCGATACTGCTGCCCGGCCAGGAACGCCTCCTCACCTTCGGCATGACCGCCGACACGGTGTGTCTTAGCCTCAAGCAACGTGGGGCCACCACCCGTCCTCGCCCGTCCGATGGCCTCCGCCGCAGCCAGATACATCGCCAGCGCGTCGGTACCGTCCACGATGACACCGGGCACCCCATAGCCAGCGGCACGATCTGCGATGTCCTTGATGTTCATGGCATCTACGGACGGCGTGAACTCGCCATACTGGTTATTCTCACAGACGAAAATCACAGGGAGTTGCAGCGCCGCTGCCAGATTCAACGACTCGTGGAAGCTGCCCTCGTTGGCCGCGCCGTCCCCAAAGAAACACACCGCAACTTGGTCCGTCCCCCGATACTTGGCACTGAGGCCCGCCCCGGTTGCCACCGGGATCCCGCCGCCAACAATGCCGCACGCACCCAACATGCCGATCTCGAAGTCCGCAATGTGCATACTGCCGCCCTTACCCTTGCAGTAGCCCGTTGCCTTACCAAACAACTCCGCCATCATGCGGTTGATGTCCCCGCCTTTGGCGATCACATGGCCGTGGCCGCGATGCGTGCTGGTAATGTAATCGTCGTCCCGTAGCGCGGCACAGACACCCGCACCGACAGCCTCCTCCCCAATGTAGAGATGCACGAAGCCAGGCAGTTGCCCCTGTTTGAACAGCCGCCCGACCTCTTCCTCAAAGCGGCGAATACGCAAGATACGCTGATAAATGTCCAGAATCACGTCAGATGAAAGTTCTGTCATGTTTGAGCCTCCTTAAGTGCAAATGGCCGCTGCGGTAAGCGCCAGTGTTTTTGTCGCGGTGACAACCTGTGCCACCTCAATCCGCTCATTGCTCATCGGCCAAATCGGAATATATCCCGGCCCATACTCCACACACTGAATCCCCACTCCCTTGAAATGACAGGTGTCCGCCGTCGCGCCGATGCGGTGCCCCGCGCCGACGGTCGGCACCTCACACGTCACCTGTTGGTGTGCCGCGATGAGTTCTGCGACGACCGGAACGTCTACGGGTGTGGCCTCGCGGGCGGGCATGTTCGGCTTCTGCTCGCTCTGCGGGACCACGAGTTCGTAGTCGAAGTCGGGGTCATCCGCCGCGATTCCGTCCAGCAGGGCGGTCATGTCCTCGCGCACACTATCCTCGGTCATGCCGGGGACGATGCGTAGGTCAAACTGCAACGTCGTCACGTCCTGATAGTGCGAAATGTCGCGGACAGCCATTGCCGGGAAGCCTGGAATCAGCGGGTGCGGCTCGTAGCGCAGCCAGCCGCCGTCCGATTTTCGTGCTAGCGGGGTATAGCTGGGGCCGAACGCCTGAATCACCTTTGTGATCTGCTCAATCGGGTTGATGTAGGGTACGCGGTGCTTGAACTCGCCTTTGACGTGTACCTTCCCCTGCACATACCCCACCGAAATCACCCCAACGTCGAGGTTACCCGCCTCCGTCACGATGCAGTAATCCGGGCGCAATCCGCTACCGATCAGGTGCAACGCTCCCACACCACCACCCGTCTCCGCCACAACACACGCCACGGTCAGATCACCCTTAAGCGGTTTTTCGCTCCGGCGCACCGCCTCCGCCGCCATCAGGATTGCCGCAACCCCGGCCTTCATGTTGATTGCGCCCAACCCATAAAGGTAGCCATCCGCGATATCCCCGGCGAACGGGTCGTGCGTCCACTCCCCCGGGCGGAACACGTCGCCGTTCCAGTCGGAGGTGTCTGTGTGGCCGCACAGCATCAGGCTTGGGCCGGAGCCATCACCCTTCAGCGTGCCAATCGCCTGGTGCGTCACACGCCCGTCATGTAACGGGACAGCTTGCAAATCCACTTCGAAGCCCCGCTCACGCATCCAATCCGCGATAAAGTGGCCGACTTCGCTCTCCTGCCACAGAAATGACGGGATACGAATTAACTGTTGTGCCAGCTCGACTGGCTCGTCATCCGTGAACGTGCCCAACACAGGGGGCATGGCTAGTCCTCACCAGGGATGTAAGCCCACACATCAAACCCCACCTGCGCCCCACCCCACAGGTCCGCAACGCCAATCGTGTTGCGCGTGGGGTACGGTTCCATGAAATACTCCCGATAGATAGCGTCCATGTCCGCAAAGCGGTTTACATCCCGTAGCGACACGTTCACGCGCACGACGTTCGCCATTGTAATCCCGTGCGCCTCCACCACCGCCTTAATGTTATCCAGCGCCTGCCGTACCTCCGCCTCGAAGCCACCCGGTACCACGCCGGAGCCATCCACCGCCGTGCCCAGGTAACCAGAAGTAACGAGCATGTTGCCGAAGCGGAGACCCTGGCTGTACGCCGTCGTCGGGGTAGGCGCTTTGTCCGTCAGGATGACCTCTGATCTAGTCATAGTTGTCGTCTCCTATTGCGTGTATGTTGCCATTAGTCAGTGGGCGTTCGTCCCGCGCTTCACTCAGGTAGTTGTAAACGGTCGAGCGGCTAAGGCCCAGTTCGTCTGCCAGGACGGGGACCGACTTCTTGACCTGAAAAATCCCTTTTTCGTCCAGCCGGGCGATTAGGTTGATCTTCTCCTCGCGGGACAACATCGGCAAATCAATGCCCATCTCCCCAACTGTCTCCATCAACAGGCTATGAACGGTTCCCTGAATGTCGTCTGAGAAAGTCTCCTTCACGCCCTCCACGTCTACCCGTAAAAAATGCTCCAGGTAACGGTGAAAGGCGCTGAATGTAGTAATGTCGAAGTTGATGCAGAAGGCACCGTAGGCCGCCCCGTGTTGGTCGCGCAGGAACATCGTGCAAGCACGCATGGTACGTCCGTTGGGCAGTTGCACATGGTAGTTGTACATATCGCGGTCGGTGTTGCCGTTGCGTGCACATGCCAACAATAGGTCCGTTGCTACACCACCGATTGATCGGTTAGTGAGATTGCCTTCGATGTGGACAATCGAGCGCTCTAGGTCGGAAAAGTCATGAATGACCACCTCACAGGACGGCCCGAATAGCTTCTGAATGCCCACAGCGATCTGTTGAAGTTCGTCTAGGTTTCGCATATCGGTTTGCTACCTATCCACTTTGCCACACGTGCTATCCAGCCGTGATAGCCAAATTTTCTAGACATTTTGTTTTATATTTGTACAAAATGTATATTGTTTATGCCACATCATAACCTTAAAGTCAAAAAGAGACATGGAAAGGCTTGTACAACCGATGACTGCCAACGCACGACCCCTTTATACCCAGCTTGGCCCGCCCACCCTAGACGAGATGACCGGCCCGCAGGTAGCCGCCCAATTGCAGCAAACCGATGTGTTGCTGTTGCCCTTCGGGGCGACGGAGGCACATGGCGCACACCTACCGCTTGGCACGGACAGCTTCGAGGCGCGGGAGAACTGCCGCCGGGCCGCGCTGGAACTAGAGGCGATGGGGTGTCCAGTCATCATTGGCCCGGTGATCCCCTTCGGCACATCCAGCTTTCATATGGGCTTCGCGGGGACAATCTCGCTCCGCCCGGAGACTCTCATCGCACTAACGCGGGAAATCGGACTGAGCCTCTACGAAACGGGCTTCCGCAAATTCGCCTTCGTTCACGGCCACGACGGGAACCTCCCAAGCATGATGGTTGCCGCGCAGGAACTCGTAGACCACACGAAGGACGCAAAGGCGATGGTGCTCAACTGGTTGACCCCGTTAAGCAAGGTCTACCACACCATCCAAGAGTCCAAACAACAGGAGGGGCATGGCGGCGAGGGCGAAACCTCACGCGTCCTGGTCACACACCCAGAGTTAGTCCATCTGGATGAGGCCGTCGCACATCATGTCCCGCCAGAGGACATGCGAAAAATCCAGGGGCCGGAACATATCAAGACAGGCGGGGGGATTTTCTACGCCACCCGCTGCTACAAAGATCACACGCCCCACGGGCACATTGGTGATCCGGCATTGGCCTCGGCGGACAAAGGTGTGCGCGGCTACGATATCATCGCCCGCTGGATTGCGGCGGTGGTCGCCAGGGACTACTTCGGCCAAGATGTGGATCCGAACGCCGTTACCCGGCTCCCTAGCGAAGCCGATTAGCGACAAACTGTCCAATATTTGTACAATCTATGCAAAGTTGCTATAATTTTACATGTCGTTAAACTCACTTTAATCGGTGGGTCGATCCAAAGTGTTTACAAGCTGTGCGGCAACGTGCAGATTGTTCTACCTCAAGTTAGCCACTTAATAAAGGGGTTTTAATACCATGAGAAAACTACTGTTTATGCTGGGGCTGTCGCTGGTGCTTGCCATCACCGTGACGCCGTTCGCCGCCCAAGGCGAGGAGCTGGTGATGTGGGCGCAGTATGACCTGACGGACGAGGAAGACCCCAACGCGGTCACACTGAATGCCAAGATCGCCGAGTTCGAGGAGGAGACGGGGATCACTATCGTCTACGAGCAAATCGCGTGGGACCAGTTGGCCCCGTTGCTTTCAATTGCTGTGACATCTGGCGGCGACGTGCCGGATCTCGTCGAGGCGGGTAGCCAACACATCCCGGCCCTACTGGACGCCGGCGCACTAATGCCGCTGGACGATCTGCTCGCGGACTCCGCGTTTGTGGACGGGCTGGGCGCGGGTGATGCCAACGCCTGCATCGTGGACGACGTGCGCTACTGTGTCGCCACCAACGTGCGCGGCGGCATGACCTACTACAGTGCCGAGGCCTTCCCCGACGGCTACCCGCAGACAGTGAATGAGTGGCTGGCGGTTGCGCCGGAACTGAGTGAGGGCGATGGCTTCTTCAGCACGCAGTTCGCCAGCGGCCAGGCCGGGATCGAGATCATGTGGTGGCCGATGATCGCCTCCAACGGCGGCTCTATCTTCGACGCCGAGGGCCAACCCAATTGGGCAACGGAGGAAGTTGTTGAGGTCATCCAGTTCGGGCGCACACTCTACGGTGAAGGCTACTTCCCTGAGGTCAATATCACGGGTGACTTCTCCGACGCGGAGGCTCCCTGGATTAACGGCACTGCGGCTTCCTTCCGTGGCGGGAGCTGGTCCGCCATCTTCATCCCCGGCTTGCAGGATTCCGTGGACGCCGGTGATGTGGTCATGACGGGCGGTGTGGACTTTGGCGGCGGCAACTACGTGTTCATGGTAAGCGAGAGTTGGGTCGTGCCAGAGGGTGCTGCCAACGCTGAGGGCGCTGCCATGTGGCTGGACTCTGTGTTCGAGCCGGAGTACGCCGCTGCCTGGGCCGCTGCCCAGTTCGGTATCCCAACGCTTGACACCGCCTACGAGGCCGCTGAGTTCGACAGCACCTTCTACGCCTCCGTAGATGAAATCCTAGGTGAGCAGGGCCTGTACATGCAGCAAAGTCCGTTCTACCTGGAAAGCCTGGACGCCCTGGGTGTCGCCATTCAGGAACTCTTACTGGACCCTGAGATGGACGCGCTAGAGCGCCTGACAGAAGCCCAGGACGAGGTGTTGAACCGCTTCTTCTAAATCGTCTATCTGTAACTCGCCCCGACCCGTTCCAATGAGTAAGGCCGGGGCTTCCAGTACCCTGGGAGAACCCCACCATGCAACAACAAGGCACGCTGAACAAGCTCTACCCCTATCTGTTGATCGCGCCGGCGATTTTGTTCGTCACGGTCATCAGCCTGTATCCGACACTCTACACCTTCTACCTCAGCCTACACCGCTTCCAGCGCGGCCAGTTGGAATGGTTCGGGCTGCGGAATTTCGAAATTATCCTAGACAGCAATAGCTTCTGGAACAGCATCCAGTTAACGGCTGTGTTCGGCTTCTGGTTCCTGTTGTTGGTGATGGTCCTCGGCATGTTGTTGGCGATTGTGTTCAACCGCAACCTGACCGGAAACGGCGTCTACATGACGCTAGTCTTCATCCCGTGGATGATTAGTGAGATCGTCGCCGGGATCATGTGGCGCTGGATGTTCCTGCCCAACGTCGGCGTGATTCAGAACTTCTTAGGGCCAGTCATCGGCACGGCGGACGACGAGTTCAGCTTCTTAGCCAGCGGGGCCGGGGCTATGGGTGTGGTCGTCGCGGCAACCTGCTGGCGGGCGCTAGCCTTCTCCGCGCTGTTGTTGCTGGCTGGCCTGCAAACGATCCCGAACGAGCTTGGAGAAGCCGCCTCCATCGACGGGGCCACCCGCTGGCAGAGCTTCTGGAAAGTAACCTGGCCGCTTCTGCTCCCCACGACGCAGGTCACCGTAGTGTTCATGAGCATCCAGGCGGTGAACGCAGTCGGTATGTTTCTGGCAATCACCCAAGGGGGGCCGGGCCGTTCAACGGAAGTGTTGAGCCTTCAAATGTACAAAGAGGCGCTCACCTTCAACAACTGGGGCTATGCAGGCGCATTAGCCGTCATGATGTTCCTAGTCAACGCGGTGCTTGCTCTCATCTATATTCGTGCGCTCCAGTCGCAAAACGCCTTCGACTAGGTATCACCCAGGCAACCAGACGAAGGAAAAATCTCATGGACAAGGATATTTCGAACGTTGGCCTCCCCGTAGATGACGCTCAGGTCCCTGCCACACCGTTAGGGGTGCGCGTGGGGCGCTGGTTTAAACACAACGAGAACCGCTTGCTGCACATTGGGCTGATGCTCCTGTGTGTGATCGTCTTTTTCCCGATTGTTTTTACGCTGCTAACTTCCGTGCGCCCACAGGGTTTTGGCCTCACACGCCAGATCATCCCAGAGGGCGGCTTCTACTTCGGCCACTATGAACGCCTGCTATCTACGCCGCGTTTCGCCCGTCAGGTTCTCAACAGCGCCATCAACAGCCTGGGCGGGGCCGTGCTAACAACCGTTATCACCGCGATGGCGGGGTACGCCTTCGCCCGCCTGAAGTTCCCCGGTCGGCAGGCCTTGTTCCTGTTTATCGTCGGGATGATGCTGCTACCGGGCATCACCAACCTGATCCCGCTCTACCGCATCGCCAGCGATATTGGCATCCTCGATACCTACCTCGTGATGATTCTGGTCTACGGAACATATGGTATCCCCTTCGGCATCTGGATTATGAAGGGTTTCTACGAGACGATTCCCAAGGTACTGGAGGAAGCCGCCGCTGTGGACGGAGCAACCCCGCTCCAAGCACTGATCCATGTAGTGATTCCAATGTCCATGCCCGGCCTCGTCTCGGTATTCCTCATCAACTTCGTGTTTAACTGGAACGACTTCCTAACGGCGCTGGTCCTGTTACGCAGCACGGACATGAAGACGGCGACCGTCGGCCTGTTCGACTTCCAAAGCCAGCTAGAGGGCAACAACAGCGAACTACTGGCTGCCGCCAGTATCCTGATTATGATTCCTGGTATAATTATCTTCTTGATTGCCCGCCGTGCCTTCCTACAGGGCATGGTGGAGGGCGCAGTGAAAGGCTAACCTTTATGACGATTTCGCAGGACAAAATTAACTTTTACCACGAGAACGGCTACCTGATTGTCGAGGATGTACTAACCCCCGCCGAGGTAGCGGCGATTAAGGCAGAAACGGTTGCCATTTGTCGGGGGGAGCTTGGCGACGTGATCGGCCTACCAGCGCACGACCCAACAGACACAAACGACGAGGTGATCTCGCGGGTATTGTGCGTGCATCACCCGCATAAGATTAGCGACCGAATGCTGGACATGATGAAGCATCCCGCGCTCGTAGACGTACTAACTGGGATTATTGGCCCAAACGTCAAGAGTATGCAGTCCATGCTGTTCATCAAGTCCGCCGGGAAACCCGGCCAGGCGTGGCACCAGGACGAGGACTTCATCCCCACCCGTGACCGCTCACTGGCTGGCGCGTGGATCGCGCTGGACGACGCCACCGTAGAGAACGGCTGCCTGTGGGTCATTCCGGGGTCGCATAAGCACGGCGTGCTATGGGAGATGCAGGAGCAGACCAACCCGGATTTTGACTGCGCCGATGAGTCCGTGGGCTTCCCTTATACGGATGACGACGCCGTCCCCGTCGAAATCAAGGCGGGGTCGGTGGTGTTCTTCAACGGCTACACGCTACACCGCTCCCTGCCCAACGTCGCCGAGAGCGGCTATCGGCGGGCGCTCGTCAACCACTACATGAGCGCCTCGTCGCTGTTGCCGTGGCGTCCCCCGCGTGAGGGCGAGTATGTGTCCACGTTGGACTTCCGCGACGTGGTGATGGTGGCAGGGAAAGACCCCTACGCCTGGAAGGGCTATGAGCAAGTGTTCCAGCCGGAGATTCGCCCCTCACGGGAGGGCGGTTGTAAGTGGAACGAGCTGGAGGAAATGGCTCAGGCTGAATAACCTACACAGACACGGGCAGGTGCGCGGCACCTGCCCCCCACATCGTACCCAACCCACAACCGAAAGAGTATTGACCCCTGTGCTAAAGCCCACCTACGAAATTCCGCGCTTCCTGGGTGACCCCTCAGTCCCCGTTGAACTGGTCAGCGAGGTTATCAGCCACGAGCACCACGGCAACAGCGTGATCCTCCGTTGCCGCGCGAACCGCTACCAACCGCAAATTCACGACCACTATGGCACGCTGGCCGAAACCGTCTTCGACCCACCCACAGACGGCCAGCCCGTCACCGTCCGCCTGGACTTCGAGACAGAAGAAATCATGCGGGTGCGGCTGGCCCCCGGTGACAGTGTACCCGCCAACGACACGCCAATGGTCGTCGGCGACTTCCCCGGCGCGGCAATCAACGTTAGCACTACGGACGACACGCTCACCATCGAAACCACCGCGATCACCGTCACCGTCCAGCGCGAACCGTGGCAACTCACTGTCACCGACAAGAACGATACAGTTGTGTGGACCACCAAACCGGTAGACATCGCACCGTTACGCCGTCCTGTGGAACAGTGGAACCCACCCCAACAACGCTGGATTTTCCTGCACCGCTACGCATACCCAGCGGGAACAGCCGACCACGGCGACCGTCAGCACAGCTTTGTCTCATTCGACCTACACTACGACGAGCATATCTATGGCTTCGGGGAAAGCTACGGGCGTTTAGATAAACGCGAGACCTATCAACCACTGTGGCTGCAAGAGGGGTTCAGCAACGCATCTCAGGCGACCTACAAACGTGCCCCCTTCTTCATGAGTACACGCGGCTACGGTATCTATATGAATACCGCCAACGCAGTTCGTTGTCACGTCGGGGATTTAGAACACACCGCGCTTTCGGTCATTGTGGACGACACCACGCTGACCGACTTTTATTTCATCTACGGCCCATCGCTCAAGGACATTCTGCCACGCTACACGAGCATCACCGGGCAACCCGCCGTCCCACCCAAGTGGACCTTCGGCCTGTGGATGGCCCGCATCAGCTACAACAGCCAGCAACAGGTGGAGGCCGTCGCGGACAAGCTCCGTGAGCGCGATATTCCCTGCGATGTGATCCACATCGACACAAACTGGTACAAAAACGACTGGGAATGTGACTTAGAGTTCTGCGACGAAAAGTTCCCAGACCCCGCCGCCATGACCGCCCGCCTGCGTGACCAGGGTTTCCGCGTGTGCCTATGGCAGTGGCCGAACATGGTTGTCACCTCCCCCATGTTCCACGAAGGACACCAGGGCGGCTATCTCGCCAAGCAACCCAACGGCCAGCCTTACCTGTTCACCGGGTTCGACGTAGACGCCGGATTCATCGACTACTCCAATCCAGACGCGGTGACGTGGGTGCAGGCCAAGTTCCGCAAGCTGTTCGACCTGGGTGTCGCCGCAATTAAGGTGGACTTCGGTGAGGGTGCGCCGCCGGATGCTATCTACGCCGCAGCACCGTCCGAGCAGATGCACAGCCTGTATCCGCTGCTGTACAACAAAGCGATCTGGGACGTGACGGAGGATTACTTCGGAAAGGGCGAGGCCGTAGTTTGGGCGCGGTCGGCCTGGGCGGGTTCACAACGCTACCCTGTCCACTGGTCCGGCGACGGCGTAGCCCGTCACGAGGACTTAGCCTGCGTGTTACGGGCAGCCCTCAGTTTCGGCATGAGTGGTTTTCCCTTCTATTCGCACGACATAGGCGGCTTCAGCGGCATCCCCAGCAGCGAACTCTACGTGCGCTGGGCGCAGTTCGGGCTGTTCTCGTCACATGCCCGCGCTCACGGCGAGCCGCCCCGCGAACCTTGGGAATATGGTGACGAGGCCGAGGCGATCTTCCGCCAGTACACCGAGTTACGCTATCGGCTGATGCCGTATATCTACAGTGAAGCCGTCCGCTGTGGCAAGACAAGTTGGCCGATGCTGCGTCCACTCGTACTGGAGTACCAGGACGACCCCAACACCTACACGCTGGATGACCAATATTTGTTTGGGCCGAGCCTGCTCGTTGCCCCAATCCTGGACGAAAGCAACCAGCGCCGCGCCTACCTGCCGGAAGGCATCTGGATCGACTATTGGACAAAGGAAACCGTACCCGGTGGCCGCTGGATTCACGTCGAAGCGCCGCTAGATGTGATGCCGATGTGGGTACGGGCGGGGGCGATTCTCCCCTATGGTCCCTTGGTTCAGCACACGGGCGAGCGCCCACTGGATGAACTGCGCGTAGAGATCTACCAACCAGGGGAAAGCGGCTCATTTGTGATCCACAACGACAGCGCACAGCTCCCCATCCGCTACACCTACGCGGACGGCCTGTTATCGGTTGAGGTGGACCATCCCAACGTTGAAATCGTCGTCTATGGCGTGACGGTTGCCGGGGATGTGTTGCCAGATGGCGGCGTTCTTATCACAGGTAAGGATTAAACCATGTGGCGGGGTCGGGCTAAACGTCACCTGCGAGGTAGACCAGGAGCGGCTGTGTACTTAGCACAACCAGATCGACAAGGTGGACAAGGTAGACACCGCCGCAGTTGACGCGCTTCCAGGTAAAACAGAGCGCCAGCCGTTTTGAGCGCATGTTGTGGGCCAGGCATTTCGTGGTGACGTGCGAACTCAACCCACACGACAGCGACATTATCGACATTATGGATCTCGACTTTCGGCGCTGGTTCCCGACGCCGGAAATTGTCGAGGCGGCAGGACTAACAACCCGTCCTCAACTAGAAATGGAGTAAAACGTGGAGATTCAGGGGAAAACGGCACTCGTAACAGGCGGCGCACACCGCGTCGGCAGGGCAATGACACTCGCCCTGGCGCAGGCCGGGGCCAACGTCGTCGTGAACTACAACCGCTCATCCGCCGCCGCTGACGAAACCGTGATCGCGGCGGAGGCACTCGGGGTTGGTGGGTTGGCAGTCCAGGCAGACGTAAGCGACTACGAAGCGGTGAAAATAATGATTGACGCCGCCGCCCACCGTTTCGGCGGGATAGACATCCTGGTGAACGGCGCATCCTGGTTCAAAACAACCCCCTTCCCGGTGGAAAACCTGGGCGACTGGCATCGCGTGACACGCATCCTGCTAGACGGCTCGTTCTACTGTGCGAACCTGTGTGCGCCGTACATGCTAGAGCACGGCGAGGGGGCCATCGTAAACATTGTGGACCTCAGCGCGTGGCAACCCGCACCGGACTTCCTGGCGCACAGTGTCGGCAAGGCGGGCCTACTGGCGATGACGCGACAACTCGCGCTGGAACTCGCGCCACAGGTCACGGTCAACGCGATTGCGCCCGGCCCAGTACTCGCACCGCCAGACTACACCGACGCAGAACGCGCCGAGGTCGCCGCCGGGACCATGCTCAAACGCTGGGGCACCCCGCAGAATGTCACCGACACCCTGCTCTTTCTGGTTCGTTCCACCTACATCACCGGGGAGTACATCACCGTAGATGGCGGTCAACGCCACGCAAGCAACAACTTCGGCTAGGAGGCCACCCCCGTGACACAAACTCAAAACACATATAAGACAATTTTCACGACGGAGCGCAGCGAGTTTCACCAGGCGCGGGCGCTGACTTCGGCCCCAGCGGAACTAGACGTGGTGATGCTACGTGGGCCGTCACACGATGAAGTTGTGGCGGCAGCACCAGACGCGGCCTATTTTATCTCCGAGCGCACAGGCACCATCAACGCGGAACTATTGGGCCGACTGCCAAAGCTGCAACTTATCCTGCGGCTAGGCAGCATGTCCTACGATATTGATCTTGCAGCAGCGCGGGAGGCCGGGGTAATCGTCTGCTATCAGCCGAACACCGGCGTAATTCGGGTGGCGGAACATGTGATGATGCAGCTTTTAGCCGTCGGCAAAAAGCTGTACGAGGTTGGGGAGGTGGCCCGTGCAGCAACCGATGCGTGGGGTGAGAGCCACCGCACCGACGAGGACACCTTCGCCTATAACTGGTCAAATCGGCAAGGAATTGGACAGATGGTGGACCGAACGGTGGGCATTCTGGGGTTCGGGGAAATCGGCGTAGAATTGGCACGGCGGCTACACGGCTGGGGTTGTAATGTCCTGTACAACAAGCGACGGCGGCTACCGGAGCGGGTTGAGTTTGAATTGGGCATCACCTACACAGAACAAGATACATTAGTCGCCGAGAGTGACTACCTTGTGAACCTACTCCCCTACTTCCCGGCAACGGACCACACGCTCAACGCGGATACCTTCGCGGCAATGCGCGATGGCGCGGTGGTGGTGAGCGCAGGTAGCGGCAGTGTGATTGACGAGGACGCACTGGCGGACGCAGTCCGCGACGGTAAACTGGCAGGGGCTGCGTTGGATACCTACGAATACGAGCCAATCCGCCCAGATAATCCACTGCGCCAACTGGCGCTGGACGGCGGCAATGTCGTCCTCACGCCACACACTGCCGCCGGGAGCTACACCGCACAAATCGAGGACCGGGAACGGTTGGCGGACTATGCCAACATCCTGCGACACCTGCGCGGTGAGCCTGTTCGTAATCAGCTCGCCTGAGTTACACTGGTTGGCCGTCCAGCAGCAGTGCGGCGCGGTCGTAAACATCCGTCTGCACCCCCGCGTACCACGCAATGAAGCGCGTGGCGGCAATCAGATAATTCCAGCGGCCCGGGTGTTGGCTGGTGCGGAACTCTTTTACCATCGAGTTCAGGTGTTTTACGCTGTGCAAAATGGTAATGTTATCCGTACAGGCCACTTCCGTCAGTACAGCGATAAGCGGCTCGGGGTCGGATCCAGTCCGCTCATAGGCTTTGACAGCAGCGGTTGCTGTGCGGTAATCATGTGGGGCAAAGGCCGCGCGTAACGTGTTTAACAACGCCGGCGGCGACTGTTCCGCGAGTGCCGCCACGTCCTCTTGATAGGGGTAAGCGCGAGCCGCCTCAAATGGGATAAACTCAAATTCTGCGTTGAGTACACTTGGCCCCCGCTCCAACTGGCTCCCGCCACGAATGACCGCAAGGGCTTTCGTCCCCGGCTTGAGGTACTTCATCCCGGCTCGCAACGCACTAATACAGGTCCCAATGTGGATAGGGGCCACCTCGCGGCTAATGGCGTCGAAGTCCTCGTGTGGAACGGGGGCCGCCTGGAGGTACATATCGCACCCGGCCAGCGAGATCGCACTCAGAACCGTCTCCGGCGCGTGGCCCTTCGCCATAAAACGTGCCGCCAGTTCGGGCCGCTCAACAGGTTGGGCGGCGTGGAAGGCAACACGCAACCCCTCAACCGCCTGCGGGTCAAAGCCATCGTTCGGTGCGCCGTCCACGAGTCCATACTGCTCACGCAACGCCACCGCTCGGTCGTGGGGGGCAAAGTCACGCGGGAAACTCGCGTTGTAGCGTAACGCCCCACGTAGGAGTTCCAGCCCATCCTCCCAACCCACGAGGTCGATCATACCCAGGCACAACACTGGTGAGATGTAGGTGTGGTCGTCTGTTGTCATACCCTCCAGGCCAATCTCTAACAACAGGTCAACCCACTCGTCGTGCGGCAGGTCCTCAGTGAGCGTGACAAAACGGTGATCGCAACGTGAGTACTCCCCGATACGGGCATCCATACGCAGCATCGTGATGTTCTCCGCGACGGTAGCCTCGCGTAGCCCACGCACAGGCAACAACTCATATGGCCCCATACAGGGATCGTGCATATCGAACACCACCTGATAAACGGACTGCACCAGCAACATGTGCCGGGTGCGGGTGTCATCCTGGGTTGCGGCCAGCCGACGGGCGTCCTCCGCACCGATAATAGCGTGGGAGACGAAGCCGAGCATGTTGTGAGCTTGGTTGTTCACGTAGCGGGCAGCGGTGAGGGAAGCGGCAGCCCACAAGTGATCCTCCGGCACGCCGTCGCGCAAATGTTGGATGATCTCAGGGATGACTTCATCTGTTGTCGTGTGCTTCAGCCAATTAATGAGGGGGGTAACAGTTTTTCGCATGAGCTTTCTCTCAAATGTCTACAATTCTTTACGATTCAGGTTAACAGCAATAGCAGGCATTATCATTGTGGCAACTGTACAAAGTGTTCAGCCCACATTTACACATTGGTTGGGAGAACGCTGCCCTGCCAAACACAAATCACCAAACTTGTGTTTACCTATTTCATATCCCTGAAAACAGCAACGTGATTTAGGTAAAAAATTTGCGCTCATAGCTGTTATAGGATGTTTTAAGATACATCTTCGATTATAATAGAATTTAACACCAAGTGCATGTAAACATTTGGTAGAGTCCATCAAAATCATCCAACACTCTCATATTGCCACGTAATGGGGTTACACAAAAACATGCGAGCTGTAGTTTCTATGATCGGAATTCTAATCATTCCCGTCCTAGCAGGATGTGGTGCTTTTTCAAGCAACGCCATCTTAGAACCAGAGGAAACGGTAGAAGCAGCGGCAACACCAGAGGTCGGTTTTGCCATCACGGACGAAGCCGTCGACAGCACAGACGACCCCGCGACTACCCCAGAGATAACTCCGGAAGTAACACAAGAGGCTACGGCGAATCCGGCAGCCTTTACAGATGGTGACTACCTCATCACAGCAACCCGCTTGCAACCAACTGAGGGGGTAAACGTTGACCCCGCACCCGATGGTCACCGTTGGCTGATGCTAACCGCGAACATCTCTAACACAAGTGGTCCAGAAGTCGAGGTAGCTACCGAACACATTGCTATCATTGACCCGTCGGGAAACCGTTACCAACCGGGCGCAATGGTTGAGCGTGTTAACCCGCCCCTGGTCGGCGCGGTATTACCAGAAGGCGAGAGCGTATACGGTTTCGCCATCTTCGCAGTACCGGATGGTGTAGAGCCTGACTCGGTCGAGTGGTGTCCTGGGGGTGCCTGCGACGCGCCCCTGCAAACATCCGTCAACTTCTTTGATTTCTAATTCATTAGTAGGATATCATTCATGATGACAGTCAACACGATGCTCGACAGTCGCAATGTAACACGTAAACTCGTGTTACTTTTTGCGTGGATTACTCTCGTTGCACTCGTCATGCTGCGACCCGTGTCGGTTACAGCACAGGCGAGCTTTCTGGCCGCAGCTGGTCTGCAAGGCGAATCATCGAACAACCCAACATCTCTAGAGTTCGGTCCAGATGACCGCCTGTATGTTGCACAACAGAATGGTATCATCAAGGCGTACACGGTGGTTCGCAACGGCCCCGGCGACTACGTCGTTACAGATACCGAGAACATCACGACCATTCAGCAAATTGTGAACCATAACGACGACGGCACGGTTGCAGCCGGGGTAACAGCCCGCCAAGTGACCGGGATTCTTGTCACAGGCACAGCCGACGCAGTAGTCATTTATGTGACATCGAGCGACCCACGCATCGGCGCGGGTGGTGGTGGTGGCGATGTCGGATTGGACACAAATTCCGGTACGGTGTCTCGTTTGACCCAGACTGCGACCGGTTGGGAGAAAATGGACCTAGTGCGCGGCCTGCCGCGCTCTGAGGAAAACCACTCAAACAACGGGATTGCCCTAGACGAAACAACCAACACACTCTACATTCCCATTGGTGGGTTTACCAACGCAGGTTCCCCGTCTAACAACTTCGCCTTCATTACTGAGTACGCCCTGGCCGGTGCAATCATCACTGTTGACCTAGACGCAATTGACGCTCTGCCGACCCTTGGGACCGCCCCCAACCAATACAAGTACGACTTACCAACGTTGGACGATCCCACGCGTGCCAACGTTAACGACATCTATGACCCGAGTGACCCCGGTTATGTAGGCGACATCAACGACCCCTTCGGTGGTAACGACGGACTAAACCAGGCGAAGGCACTCGTTGGTGGGCCAGTCGAAATTTTCTCGACTGGCTACCGCAATGCCTACGACTTTCTCATCATGCAAAACGGGCTGATGTACACTATCGACAACGGCGCAAATGTGAACTGGGGCGGCCACCCCATACTTGCGGACACCGAAGTCCCCCCCGTCGCGCCTTTCGAGTGTACGAACGAATACCTCGCAAGTGAACCTGGCTCCAATACCCCTGGACAGGGTGGGGATGCGGCAGTTAACAACCTGGACAACCTCCATCTTGTGACCAATGGATTCTACGCAGGGCATCCCGCTCCCGTTCGCGGCAACCTAAGTGCCGGGCTTTACACGTTTAGCGACGGTGCGGGAACCTTCCGCGATACCTTGCTGCAAGACATCCCCAGCTTCGAAATCGCCAACATTACCGGGCCAATCACCTATAACGACCTACCGGCCAACGCACTTCCAATCGACTGGCCGCCAGTGGATCCATCGCTTGTTGATCCGGTAAACTGCGATTTCCGTAACCCCAGTGTAGATGACGGGGCACTGGCAACGTGGAACAATTCCACAAACGGTATCGTGGAATATACTTCAAGCGCATTCGAAGGTGCCCTACAAGGCCAAATCATCGCAGCTTCCTTTACCGGTGCCATCTACAACATTGAACTGACCAATGGTGGCACATCCGCGACCGTCAACGTGCTGGCTGCTGGTTTCGGTTCTCAGCCGCTGGACGTTGATGCCCAGGGCGACGCTGAGATTTTCCCAGGGACAGTTTGGGCCGCAACCTACGGCGCAGACACCATTACGATCTTCGAGCCAGATGAATTAGTAGGTTGCACCGGTGCCGACGATGTCAGCTTGGACGAGGACAATGACGGCTACAACAACGCTGACGAGATCGACAACGGCACCAACCCGTGTTCAGGTGCCGACGTTCCGCCAGACAACGATGGTGATTTCATCTCTGACTTGAACGACAACGACGATGACAACGATGGCCTGATAGATACCATCGACCCCTTCCAGATCGACGCCAGCAACGGCACCAACCTGAGCCTCCCGGTCGATTACCCCATCCTAAATGGGACGCCTGGTACAGGCTTCGCCGGTGTGGGTTTGACGGGCTGGATGAACAATGGGACAACAGACTACCTCGACATGTATGATGAGGACCTCCTGATTGTGGGTGGGGCTGTCGGCCTGTTCACGGTTGAGGATGTAAGCGCCGGAGACGCGCTCAACAATGACCAGGATTATGCTTTCCAGTTCGGTGTGAACACTGCCGGTGTCACCCAACCGTTCGTTCTCGAGTCACAGGTGAACGCACCATTCTTTGATAATGGTGTGCACACAGCCGGACAATCGATGGGGATCTACGTTGGTACAGGCGACCAAGATAACTATGTCAAGCTCGTGATTGACGAGGGTATCCGCCTTGTACAGGAAAATGGCGGAATTGTCACGCAAAACATCGCCACCGCCGAAACCGGTCACCTCAGCGGTGCCGCGACAGTAGAACTCTACATCACCATCGACCCGGACCCAACTACCCCGACCCTCCAAGCCGCCTACAGCATCGATGACGGTGCAATAACAAACGTCGGCGGGCCGATCCCGCTAACTGGAAGTCTGCTAGATGTAATTCGGGGTAACTACACCGTGAGTGGACAGCCGTCCGCTCTAGCGGTGGGTATCATTTCGACGACCGGCGGGGCCGTGACCCAACCGTGGGCGGCGACCTGGGACTACTTCGATATTCGTGAGGTGCCATCCGACGCAACAGGCTATGTATTCATAGGTCCAGACACCAACATCAATGCCAGCACCTTCACGAACAACTCCATGCAGGTCGGGAACACATCAACAGGTGCAGTACAGATCACCAGTGTGCAAATTGACCTTAGCACTGGTATCTTGCCGGATATGGTGTTTGACCCAGACGGCCTCGCCGGCGACGTAGCAGCCAAGGGATTTGCTGCAAACGATGGTGCTGGTGACGTCGGATATACGAGCTTTGCTTACCAAGACTTCCACAATGGTGTCAACGACGATGATGGCTACGATACGTTGGTCATCAACTTTAACGACTTCGACTCCGGTGAAACTTTCGGGTTTTCAATCGACATTGACCCCAACAGTGTCAAGGGTACTGGGCCAGGCGGGCCGAGCGAGTCTGGTAGTGTCTCCGGCCTAGAACTGGCGGGGGCAACCGTCACGACAACCTTCAGCAATGGCACAGTACATGTTGCAGAGCCGTTCCCCATCTCTGGCAGTGTTGCGGCTGCGGAAAACAATGTGAACAATGTCGCACCGCTTACACCGTCCATCTCGATTGACGACCTGCCCACCTTGCCAGCCACGACTTTTGTCACAGACCAAACCGTCCGCATCACCGGGGCACCCAACACGCCGTATCGCTTGATAGTGCTGGAAGCCGCAATGTTTGAGCAGGCTGGCGGCGGGTACAACATCCAACCCTATGACGCCAACAGCGTGATCGGTGTCAACGAATACACAGGGGTCATCGGTTTCGATGGCGTAGCCGAGCAGCCAATCACCCTCACGAAATCGAACCCCGAAGGTGGGTTCAACTACATTGCAGCGGTCCTCCAAGGCCCAGACGGTACCACCAGCAACCTTTCCAACGTCGCTATCGTCGAGTTGGACCCCGCCTCAGAACCGAGCGAGTTACTTCGTATCAACGTCGGCGGCCCGCAGGTGACAACCGGTGGTGAGGTCTGGGCTGCGGACCAATACTTCAATGGCGGAAGCAACACGTACGCCAACACCGTCGCAATCGCGAACACCACCGATGATGTGCTCTACCAAACTGAGCGCTACGATGATCCCCTAGAGTACAACATCCCGGTACCGCAGAACGGCCTATACACGGTTGACTTGCACTTTGCCGAGATATTCCAAGGTGTTCAGAATGGTGCTGGTGAAGGTGCCCGTGTCTTCAATATTAACATTGAGAACGGACAGGTCACCGAGACCGGCTATGACATCATCGCAAACGCTGGTGGCCCTGCAACTGCCATCATCGAAACCTACACCAATATCAACGTGACAGATGGTGTAATGACCATCACACTGGATGCCACGACGGACAACGCTAAGCTCTCAGCTATCGAGATTTTTGCACAGACGGGGACTGTCGCTCCAGATGAGCTGGCACATACACCCAACAGCGTCTTCTTCTTCAATACAGAGGTCAACACAACGGCCAGCGCCCAAACCGTAACACTAACGCACAGTGGTGAGGCTGGCGGCGACCCAATCAATATCACAAACATTGAACTTCAGGGGAGCGACGCCGCGCAGTTTGGTGTCACGCCGACCACCCTCGCAGCCCTGAACCCTGGCGACAATACCGCGCTATCCGTCACGTTTACGCCGACCACCGCCGGGCTAAAAACTACGAATCTGATCATTGAGCACGACGGCGACAATGCCAGCCCAATCAGCATTCTGGTGACAGGCGAAGCGTCTGACAACAGCGTGACCCCCGGTAACGCGCTCATTCGTGTAAACGCAGGTGGTGAGGAAGTTCCTGCTAATGACGGTGGGATTCCCTGGTCCGCAGACACCCTAGCCGCACCGTCCGCTTTCTTGGCCCCCAATGGCAACCAAACGGCGAATTATACCTTCACAGGTATAAATAACACGGGCGCTCCTAATACGCTGTTCAACTCGGAGCGATGGGATGCCAGTGGTGGTACAACCGACAACATGCAGTGGGATTTCCCGGTCCCCAACGGTGACTATGCAGTTCGTCTGTACCTGGGTGAACTGTGGGACGGTGCTCAGGAAGTCGGTGATCGAGAGTTTGATGTCGTCATTGAGGGCAACATCGTTCTCGACAACTACGACGCGGTTGCTGCCATCGGCTGGAACGTGGCGGACGTGCGGACATTCCCGGTGACGGTGATCGACGGAAACATCGACATCGACTTTATCAAACAGGTCCAAAATCCGGCAGTTAAGGCTATCGAGATCATCCCGCTGGGCGCAACCGGAAACGCCATTCCGCAGGTGACCAACCCAGGCGACCAGGTGAACACACTGGGAGATACGATTACACCGCTGCCCATCGTCGCGACCGACCCAGATGCAGGCCAGACCCTCACCTACACAGCGACTGGCTTGCCCGGTGGCCTAAGCATCAACACGGCAACCGGTGAAATTTCCGGTACGATTAACAACATCTCCACCTGTGCAGCTTCGGGTGGTAGCGCCTTCGTTGATGATGGCGGGTTGTTCGTCATCGAGATAGAATCTGCCCCGCCAGCAGACGACTGGGACACCGACACCGAGATCGCAGCGACGACGGGCGACGTTATCCCAGGTGCCAGCGGTGAGTACTATGAATGGCAACATGGCAACAACTTCGGCGGCGTAATCCCGCCAGGACAGGGCGTTCTGCAATATCCTATCCAGGTGACCACGCCTGGCCGCTATCGCTTCCAGTATCGTACATCCACACCAGACTTCACCGAGCATAACGATGTCTGGGCGCGTGTCATGGGCACCGGCAGCACAGCCGTTGCTGAGGACATCAATAGTGCTGCTAGTGTCACTATGGCCAATGACTGGTTCAAGGCCTACCAAAATACCAACACTGAGGGTTGGAGTTGGCAAACACGTCATGTCGACAATGACCCGCACGATATCTTCTTTGACTTCGCAGCACCCGGCCAGTATACGGTTGAGTTCTCTGCGCGTTCCACGTTGTTTAAGATGGATCGCTTCGTCCTATACAACATCGATACCGTAACCACGGGCCAGGCAACGAACGTCGGCAATCCACAGTCCGACCTGCTGGGGGCTTCGTACAACTGTAACGTGACCGTGACAGCCACCGATGACGGTGACCCACAACTGGCAGGTAACACAATCTTCACCTGGGTCGTGAACTCGATTGCCACTAATCAAACGCCTGTTGTTGATAACCCTGGCGACCAAACTAATACAGATGGTGATACAGGTATCAGCCTAGCAATCACCGCTACGGACCCAGACGCCGGGCAGGTCCTCACCTACGGCGCAACTGGCCTACCGACCGGGCTGAGTATCGACACTAATACCGGCATAATCACAGGCGACCTCACCGCCGACGCCTCTACGGGTAGCCCCTACACTGTCCAGGTGACAGCAACAGACAACGGTTCGCCAGTCCTCAATGGCTCCACCACCTTCCAGTGGGTTGTGAACCCGATTGTCGGGAACCTACCGCCGGTCGTGACGAACCCCGGCAACCAGACCAACACCGAGGGCGATGTTGTGAGCCTGCAACTCGTCGCGAGCGGGCCAGAGGTCGGACAAACGTTGACCTACGCGGCGACCAACCTACCGACTGGCTTGGGTATCGACACGGCCACCGGCTTGATTAGCGGGACCATAGGTGCAGCGGCTATCAACAGCCCCTACGCTGTAGAAGTCACTGTGACGGATGACGAGACAACACCCGAAAGCACTGTCATTACCTTCCAGTGGGCAGTATTAGAAGAAGGCGTTACGCCCGACTGTCCGGCCATCTTCCGTGTAAATGCGGGTGCTGCGGTCGCGCCGCTGGCCGCAACCGACGGCGGCATTGATTGGACGTTCCAACAGCCGAGCAATCTCGTTGCTCAGTTCAACAACTTCGCAACTGCTGACCCGGTCACACCGGCGGGCAACGCCCCGGCAGCCTTGTTCCAGACCGAGAAGTGGGATAGCAATGTCGCTGGACCCAACATGATCTACTCGCTCGACACGGGCAATGGCGAGTATATCGTCAATGTCTACCTGGCAGAGATCTACCTGGGGGACAACGGCAACACGGGAACACGTGAGTTCGATGTCAGCCTGGAAGGTGCGGTTCCGGCCTCAATGGCGAACATCAACATATTCGACGAAGTTGGGCATGACGTAGGCTTCGTTAAGACGGCGACTGTCACCGTTGCCGATGGCACACTCGATGTCGAGTTCATTCACAAAGACATTGAGAACCCAGCCGTGAAGGGTATCGAGGTCTTCCCGGTGAACTGTGCAACCGATGCACCTGTGCTCGCTACGATTGATGACCAGTCCGTTAGCGAGGAGAGCACTCTATCCCTAGATATCACGGCAACCGACCCCACACCTGGTGAGACGTTGGCCTTCACCACCTCCCCCTTGCCAGGGTTCGTGACACTGTTCGATAACGGTAATGGCAGCATCACGCTAAATATCAACCCCGTCGTTGGTCAAGTGGGCATCTACCCCGTGACCATCACCGTGACCGATAGCACCGGACAGTCCGACAGCGACACCTTCGACATCGTTGTTACACCGGCTGGTGGTGTGGCATCTGCCTTCTTACAGATCAACCCGGGCACCGATATTGACCAGAGTTCCTTCTTGCCGGAGTCGTTCATCCTGTCCAACACATCCACATCCGTAGCGGCTATCACCGGGTTGACGATCGACCTGAGCACGGGTGTGTACCCGAATCTGTCCTTCGACCCGAACGGTGCCAGCGGGGACGCGACTGGCAAGTGCTTGACACCTGATGGTGGTGAATTCGAGTCAGGCTTCATCACCCCCGCAAGCCTCTGTGCGGACCCGTTCACCGTGCCAGACGGTGTGGGCGGCTTCGGTACCCTAAGCATAAGCTTTACTCCGGGTGACTTCATCGCTGGCGAGTCGTTCCTCTTCTCGACAGATATCGACCCGAACAGCCTCAACGGCAGTACAGGGACCGGGAATTCCGGCTCAATCTCCGGCCTGGAGTTGACCGGTGCGACCGTGACAGTCACCTTCGATGATGGGTCAACCTTCACCGGCCAAATCTACCGTGAGCCAGGTAGTGATGGTGGGGGCCAGGTTGTGTTGGATGCCGCCGCGCCGACCGGGACACTAACGGTCAGCGTAGATGGCGTAGCCACGCCTACCGCTGTCGCGGCTCAAAACCAGACAGTAACCATCACCGGACCGGCCAACGCAACTGTTTCGCTGTTAGTGTTGGACTCGCGCCTGATGTTAGACGGCACACCGGACTGTGGTCTTAATGTGGCACAGTTCGATGCTAACGAGGCCATGGTAGTCAACGAAATTCCAGTCACCCTGGACGGTAGCGGAACGGCGTCAGTGCCAGTGACTTTGGGAACACCAATTGGTGACCCGCCGAGTGGGTTGAACTACATCACAGCAAGTATCGTGGACACCTCCGGCGTGAACCGTGCGAACGGCCCGGTGGCTGCCCCGGCCATCTTGGCCTACCCGGACATCAACCAGCCGCCGCTGATCACTGCCGTGGCAGACATCACTGTTGCCGAAGGTGAGACTGCGTCATTCACCGTCAACGCCTGTGACGTGGCCTCCAACGAGATTCCGGGCCTGGCCGCTGCACCGTTGCCGGGCTTCGTACAGTTCGTTGATAATGGTGACGGCACCGCAACCGTGACCATCGAGCCGCTCAACGGCGATAACGGTGTCTACGGGATCACTGTAACGGCAACCGACTCTGGTAGCCTGACGGACACCGCTCCCTTCACGTTGACCGTGAACGCGGTCAATACCCCGCCGCAGACAGTCGATGACAACTACGGCACCCAGCAGGATACGCCGCTGAC
>CAYWZS010000034.1:0-2741 GCA_964462905.1 uncultured Anaerolineaceae bacterium | reverse complement strand
CGGTCAACGACGGCACGGTAGACGGCCCCACTGCCGGGACCGTGACCCTCACGGTCAACGATGTGAACACCGCGCCGCAGGCCGTGGACGACACCGGCAATACGGACGAGGACACGACCACCAACATTGCTGTGTTAACGAACGACACGGACGCCAACACGACAGACACGCTCAGTGTGGACCGTGTGGATGCAACCAGCACCAACGGGGCTACCCTAACACTGGAGGCCGACGGAACGATCACCTATGATCCGACCAGCTCCGCCACACTTCAGGCAATGGGTGCCGGGGCGACCATCTCGGACACGTTCACCTACGACGTAACCGACGGCACCGCCATCGTCACGGCCACCGTCACGATTACCGTGACCGGTGTGAACGATCCGGCCCTCGCCAACAACGATGCCAACAGTACCGATAACCAGACCGTCCTCAACGTTGCGGCACCGGGCGTCCTGGACAACGACGAGGACCCAGAAGGCGACCCGTTCACCGTGATCGCCTCCGACACGACGAGCGCCCAAGGCGCGACAGTCACCGTCGACACGGACGGAACCTACACTTACGACCCAACGCCTTCTACAAACTTGCAAGCGCTACTAGACAGCCAGTTTGTAGACGACACGTTCACCTATACCGTGACAGGCGGCGACACCGCAACGGTGACCATCACGGTTCGTGGGTCGTCGGTCGTCGCACCTGTCACGGTAGATGACTCGGCCACGGGTGTCACGGCCAGCCAAACGCTGTCCATCAACGTGCTGGACAACGACACTTTCCAGGGTACCGCGACAGTGAACATCGTCACGGGTACCGACGTCGGCATCTCCGCCGCCCAACCGGACGGTACGGTAACCTACACCGCGCCGGACACCCTCCCAGGTGGTGTATCCAACACGACCTTCACATACACCATAACCGATGACACGGGTCTGGTCTCGAACACGGCCAACGTAACCGTCGTCTTTATGGTCACTGGGCCATCGCTGGACATGGTAGTGAATCCAACAATTCAGGAAGTGCCGCAGGACCTGGATGCCGAGTTTGAAATCACGTTCATCAACAATGGTGACGTGGGCCTGACTGACATCACAGTGAACTTTATGGACCACTTCGACGAGTGTGATATAGACATGACCACGCCCTTTGACCTGGGGCTGAGTGAAACCAAGGTCGTAAACTGTGTCATCTACGCAGTCCAGGAGAACCTGAACATAACTCTGGAGGCAGCCGTGGGTGGCACGCAGGTGGTTAGCGCCCCCGTCGCACGCTTCCGCACCATCAGCTTCGACAATGCCCCGGCTGGGCAGATCGTGGTGATCCAGGTTCCAATCCAGGTTATAGTCACCCCAAACCAGAACCCCGTCGCAAATAACGACAACGCGACAGTGGTCACGGGGACCGCTGGTAATATTGACGTGTTAGCCAACGATAGCGATCCGGAGAACCAGCTCGATCCGACCTCCGTCAACGTGACAACAGCGCCAGCCAACGGCACGGTAGCCGTGAACAACGGTGCCATTGTTTACACCTCAGCGGGCGGCTTCCTCGGTGCGGACGCGCTGGACTACCAAGTTTGTGACGCGAGCGGCAACTGTGCCAACGCCAGTGTGACGATCAACGTCGTGGCGCAAGCACAGGCCAATAACAACGACGATGACAACGATGACGATGACGACGACAATGATAATGGCTCTGACCAGGCCGTAGTCGTAGCAGACAACGCGGCACCCAGCAACAATGACGTCACAGTCAGCGGGCTGGGCCTCCAAAACCCCCAGGGCAACTTGGAATGGTTCGTCACTGTCATCAACAACGGGACGACTCCGGCCCAGAACGTGGTGATCACACACACGCCCAACGGCGCGAACATCCTAGATGTAACCGCCGATGGCGGATCCACCATCGTCAACGGTCAGGCAATCACCGCCACGATCCCGGTGATCCAACCGGGGCAGCGGGTCGTCATCACCATCACAACCGATGTCACTGGCGGCGAGATGATCGCACAGACCTGTATCGTTGACAGTGATGGTTCCAACCAATGTCAGCAGGTTTCGGCTGTAACCTTGCTGCCACGGACAGGTGAAACACCGTGGTGGCGTAACATAGTACTAACGCTTGGCGCGGGGCTATTCTTTAGCCTCTCCGCTGGAGGGTTGGTTATCATGCGCCGCTCACATGCGTAAATCAAAAGGGTGAGGAGACAGCCTATTAGTACCTTCCTTGTCAAACAGGGGAAATTCACAACATCGCAATAAACGGGCAGGGTTTGACTTTGCCCGTTTATACAGCAAAAGGACGGGGCCGTCGGCTCCGTCCTTTCTGGTGGTACTATACAGTTGTCGCGGCCCCGGCTACGCCTCCTCCTCAAACATAGCGCCCCAGTCCAGGAGACGGATTGCCGCTTTCAATGCTAATCTCTTAGCTTATTTTGCAAACGACACTTAGCATAAAACGCGCGGGGATTATACTCAATCTCGAATATGAGTGCAACTCTTTACTGAGACACGAGAAAAAGTATCTACTGGGGAGAAAATTAACATGGTAGTGACCAGCATGATCTGTCGGCGCACTTTCCACACCTACAAATCTGTCACCTCCCGAAGCAAAACCATGTCTAGGTGTTGCTCAACGACATCGGCTAGACGATCAAAAGCCGCGTCGAGCGATGGTGATGTGCTGCCATTGTCTTGCCAGCCGAGCGAACGCAGCCACGCTCGCCGTAGATTGTGGTTGGC
>CAYWZS010000033.1:14819-37583 GCA_964462905.1 uncultured Anaerolineaceae bacterium | reverse complement strand
GGGTTGTTGACCAAAGCCGCCCTGTTGGCCGCCGAAGCCGGGCGGGGGTGGGGGCTGTTGACCAAAGCCGCCCTGTTGCCCCCAACCTGTGCCCTGTCCACCGAAGCCCGGCTGTTGACCAAAGCCGGGTTGTGTGTACTGTTGCATCATCTGTTGACGCTGGGCAGCCATCAGGTAGCGGACCTGTTGCCGGGTAAGTGGGCCGCGTAGGTAGCTCATCGCCCAGCGCGTGTGCATGAGGATGGGGCCGCCGTCGTTGTGGACGTTGTGCATCAGGAACACACGCGGTTCTACGTCCGCGATCAGCCGCTCGACATCGTTGAGGTCTAGGTTGTCGTTGGCGGTCGCCATAGACTCCAAGCCGCTCATGACCTTCTTGCGGTCGTTGTCGGACTGTAGCCGCCCGATGAACCACGTTCCCGCATTGGAAAGCCCCTTGTAGTCCAGGTCGCCGGGGTTCTGCGTGGCAAGCACCATACCGATCCCGAAGGCGCGAGCCTGCTTGAGCAGGCGCAGAATGGGGTCTTTGGTAGGTGGGTTCTTGGGGTAGGGCGGGAAGTAGCCGAACATCTCGTCAATGTACATGATGGCGCGGAGGCTGCTGGTTCCGCTTTGGGTTCGCATCCAGGCGAGCATGTTCTCCAACAGGAGCGTGATGATGAACATGCGCTCCTGTTGGCTGAGGTGGGCGATGTAGAAGATGCTGACGCGGGGGCGTCCGTTCGGCTGGTAGAGCAAGTTCTGAATGTCTAACGGCTCGCCCTTAATCCACGACTGGAAGCTGGGCGAGGCGATAATGTTGTTCAGTTCCATTGCCAGCTTGTAACGCTTCTTCTCGTTGATGTACTGGTCCACACTAAAGACGCCCAGCTTCTCGAAGGGGGGCTGTTGTACCTGGATAATCACGTCCTCCAGCGTGAGGTCGCGGCCCTGTTGCCAGTTGAACTCGAAGATATTGGCGAGCAGCACATGCTCTGGGTCCTCGGTGGCGTTAGCGTTTTTGCCGATGAGCGACAGCAAGGCGGTAACGGTGCCGTTGATCTTCTCGCGGTTGCCCTCCTCGTTGGTGTGGAAGCCCTCACGCGGGGCGCGGAGGCTGGCGAGGATGCTGATGGGCAGCCCGGCATCGGAGCCGGGGGTGTAGATGCTGTACTTGGCGGCCAGGCTCAACCATTTGAGGCGGTCCGGCACGATGCCCCAGCTTTGTAGCCCGTCCTTCCAACGTTGGGCGGTGTCCGCCGCGTACTGTTCTGGCGAGAGGCCCGCCCGTTGCGCGTCGTCCATGTTGATCCACGGGTAGAAGTCCTGCGCGGACATACTGGGAAAGTTGAGCATCAGGTTGGTGATGTCGCCTTTGGGGTCGATGATGATGCTGGGGATGTTGTCGAGGATGGCTTCTTCCAGCAGGCTGACGCACAGCCCCGTCTTACCGCTCCCCGTCATCCCCACAACGACGGAATGTGTGGTCAGGTCGCGAGAGTCATAGTAGACAATCTCGTCGGTGAGCTTGCCTTCCCTGGGTTCGTAGCGTTTGCCCAAGTAAAAGGTAGTGGGCGCTTCAATAAACGGCATAAGGTGTCTCCGCAATACAACATTTGAAGGTCTTTACGACGGGTATTATAGCACAATTGGTCTAGCGATGAGAAACGTTCTCAGCGGATATTTCAGGGTCATCGTCCAGCATCTCCGGCGGGATAACCTCAATGACCTCGCCCGTCCGTAGCACCCAGGCCAACCGGGGGATCAGGGTGTTGAGGCTGTGTGCCGCGATCACGCGCTCGCGCAGGGCCGCGCCGATTGTGGCCCGTTCTGCCAGGGAGAGCGCCAGCAACGCCCGGAGCTTGGCGGCGAGTTCGTCCGGGTCTACCGGGTGCGCCACCCACAACAGATCCACATAATCCCCCAGCAGGTCGTCAAAGGCGGGGTTGGCGACAATCGTCGGCAGGCCACACGCCATACTCTCCAGCGCGGCCTTGTCGAACAGCCCCGGCGGGCTGAGGTTCACGGCGACCGTTGCACCCTGGTAGGCCCTTCGTACCCCGGTGGCGGGTTGCCCACCCGCAAACACCACCCGTCGTCGTCCGAGTGGGGCGGCCTGGACGCGAAGCCCCTCGGCGTAGCCGCCGTCCTCGTCCTCGTCCACCGCCCCGATGAAAATCGCACGGGCGTCCGGCAGTTGCGCGACGGCGGCAATTAGCTTGTCCTGGCTTTTGATGGGTTGCAGGCGGGCCACCTGGACGATCTGCGGTGGGGACTGTAGCGGGGCGGTGGGGGCGGGTGTGTAGAAGTTGGTGTCGATGCCGTGGCCCAGCACGCGCAGTTTGTTGGTTTCTAGTGGGAAGCTACTGTCTACGGCGGTAAGCACTTGATTGACGAAGGGCAACGCCCGCTGTAGGTCCGGGGACGGCTCGCGGTGGGTGTACCACAGGGACAGCGGCTTGCGCCAGAGCTTTGTCACCGGGAGCGCCAGCAGCGCATAACGCGGGATCATGTGGACGAACACCGCATCGGCACGCGGGACCAGCCGTAGCGCATGACGGTAGAAGTTGAACAACAGCCAGGCCTTGTTGCCGCTGAAGCCTTTGCCCATGCTGTAAACGCGCATGTTGGACGGCACCTCGCCCTTGTTGCCGACGGACAGCGCGACCACATCCAGCGCGTCCACCCGGTAGGCGAGCCGCCGCGCCCACACCGGGATAAACCCCGTGGCCCAGTCGGTTGTGTCATAACGTATGGCGAACATCAACACGCGCATGGCTTGGTTTGCCTTGTCGTTCGTACCCGCGATGGTCGTATAAAATCGTGTGCTTGCTTTCTTGTGGCTGCAATGTACATCACATCATCACGGGTCGCAATTATCAGAAACACGCAGTGAGCGCGACGAACAGGACACACGTCTCGCTACCGAAAACGAACGTCGGTGAGGTCGAAGGCGGGGCCGTCGGTGCAGGCGTATTTCAGGCCGTTCTTGGTGGGGACGAGGCACACATCGCACGCCCCGACGCCGCACGGCAGCACCCCCTGGAACACCCCAAATAGGTAGTTACGGGCGAGTTCGGCGCGGCGCTCGTTAAATAGGTCGTAGATGCGGGCGAAGTTGGTGAGGTCGTCACCGGGGGGGGCAACCGCGAACACCTGGTCCGCCCAGCCAATCGTCGTGACCTGGTTGGGCCAGGTGAGGGGGTCTGGCGCGTCGTCACTGCGAACGACCTCTACCTCTGGCGGCAGATGTTGGGTGGGGTAGTCCGCAGCTTTGCCCAGCAGCACCAGCGTCACGCTGACGTTGTTACCGAGCAACCACGGGATCATCATCAGCAGCGGGAAAGGGGGCGTGTCGTAGGCCAGTAGCAGCACATTGCGTAACACCTGCCGGATGGCGAACGGTTGCCCAATCGGGCCGACCACGTCCAGCACATCACCGGGCGCGTAGTGGTCCCGCGAGTGGATTTCGACGATGGCTTTGGTGTTGCTCTGGTTGGTGGGGTACCACACCTGGCGCAGATACGGATCCCAGACCTTGCTCACGCGCATCTGCTTGGGACGCACGAGCAGGGCTTGCCCTGGTTTTAGCCCGTTGAGGTTCTCTGGAATCGCGAGTTCCAGGCGTTTGTAGTCGCCTTCTAGCAGGGCAGCGCGTTGGATGATGACGGTGTATTCTTTCACCAAAAATTCCCCTTTGGGTGGTGGTCAACGGACGGGGCAGGCTCCGTCCCATGTACGTTAATTTAAGCGTTTCGACCGATTGAAACCCCCAGCCCTTCCCTCGTAAACGGAGCACAACCCTCGTCAGATTTAGGGGTGAGGTTTGACGGGCGATTATTCCACCAGGACATCACGCGGTTTGCTGCCGCTCTCCTGCGGGCCGATCACGCCCTGATGCTCCATCAGGTCGATGAGGCGTGAGGCACGGGTGTAGCCGATGCGGAGCTTGCGCTGCAACATGGACACAGACGCCTTCTTCTGGCGGCGCACGAGTTCCACGGCCTCATCGTAGAGGTCATCAGAACTGGCATCATCAGCGCTGTCCCCACTGCCGGGGCTGGCTGCGCCCTCCCAGAACGACGGTTGGGACGTACCCCCACTGGCGGAGGGCGCACTGGCGAACGATGGAGCCATCCCGGTGACGCCGGAGGGCGTCATCTGGCGGGGGGCCGTGGCTGGGTCCAACGAGAGCGGGGCCATCTTGGAAGACGCGGGCGGGGCGTGGGTCGCCCCCTGGGTTTTCCAGTAGCGGGTGATGTTGTCGATCTCCTCGTCGGACACGAACACGCCCTGTAGACGCGCCGGGGCGGGGCTGTCGCCGGAGAGGTAGAGCATGTCACCACGGCCCAGCAGGCGCTCGGCCCCCGGTTGGTCCAGGATCACGCGGCTGTCCACACTACCCGCCACCGCGAAGGCGATACGCGCCGGGAAGTTCGCCTTGATAAGCCCCGTCACCACGTCCACGGAGGGGCGCTGGGTGGCGATAACAAGGTGGATCCCGGTGGCACGCGCCAGCGCCGCGATACGGGTGATGGTGCGCTCTGTTTCCTCTGGGGCGAGCATCATTAGGTCTGCAAGCTCGTCGATAATCACGACGATATAGGGCATTCGTTCCTCGCCGGGGGCGATGTGTTTGTTGAAGTCCACGATGTTACGCGCCCCCGCTGTGGCGAACCGCTTATAGCGTTCGTCCATCTCCCGCGTGACCCACTTCAACACGCCGACGATGCGCTCTAGCTCCACCACGACTGGGGCGACCAAATGCGGGATGCCGTTGTAGCCCGTTAGCTCCACACGTTTCGGGTCCACCATGATAAAGCGCAGGTCCTCCGGCGAGTTGTAGGCCAGCATAGAGCAGATGATGGAGTTCACACATACGGACTTACCGGAACCTGTCGTCCCCGCGATGAGCAGGTGAGGCATACTGTCTAGGTTGGCGGAGATCGGCGTGCCGTCTACGCTCTGGCCGAGCGCAATCGCCAGCGGTGACTTGCTCTTGCTCTTCTGGAACTGTTTGGCGTTCATTACGTCCTTGAGGCTGACGAGCGCCGTTTCCGCGTTCGGGATTTCGATACCGACATAGCCCTTACCCGGTACCGGGGCTTCCACACGGATGGACCGCGCACCGAGCGCCAGTTGCAGGTCGCGGTCGAGCTGGGCAATGGCGCTTACCTTGACGCGGCTCTTCTTCCCGCTGCGGCTTTGCAGGTAGTCCGGCTCCACACCGTACTGTGTAATCACCGGGCCGGTGTTGATCTCCACCACGCGCCCTGGCGCACCGAAGCTCTTGAGGGTGTCTTCGATGATGCGGGCCTGTTCCACGAGGAACTGACGGTCGAAGTCTTGTTCCGACCCCTCGTTGAGCAGGTCGTCTACGTCTGGTAAGTTCCAGTCGCGGCGCTGGGCGGGGGTGCGCGTCGGCGCACCGGGCGGTGTCCCCGGTGCGGGCTTGGCCTCGTGTGGCTTCACCACATTGGCGGACGTGGGCGCGTTGCCGTAGGCGTCCGTGTTGCTGTTGACCGGCTTGGGTGGCTCGGCCTGTGGGGTCGCCGCTGCGAAGCTGTTTGGCGTGGCGTCCTCTGGGCGGGTGTGCTGGTTCAACACAGGCTTGGCCTGCCCCTTGCGGATCGCGTCTAGGCGTTGCTGGCGCGTTATGCCGCCGGATGCTCCCTCGTCGTCGTCCTCGTCTTCATCATCGACGTTAACCTGTTTCATCAAGTCGGTGATGCGCTCGCGGCCCTTCCCGGAAGCATTGTCGTTGGTTGTGGGACGGCCAAAAGGTGCATCAAACGGGGATGCTTTTTCCCCGGTCCCTGCGGTGGGCGGCGGCGTTGTTGCGGCGTTGTCGGGCGCGGTAGGTGTGGCCTCGGCAGAGCCGCCAAAGGGGTTCGCCGGGGGGGCTGCTGCTGGGGGCACCTCCCCGGCGGGGGCCGCTTGGTCGCCCGGCGGCTGGGTTGTGCCCAATGGTGTTGCTGTTGTGGGCTTTGGCTGGTCGTTTTCCGGTGTGGGGGGGGGCTTCCCGCCGTTGTTGCCGCCACTGCCGAAGGGCAACGCCCCAAACAGCCCACCACTACGTCCGCCGTTGTTGTTGACGGGGGTTGCCTGCGCCTCACCGGACGGCGGAGATGTGGGCGGGGGTGCGGGCTTGTCGCTATCGCTACCGCCACCAAAGGGCAACGCCCCGAACAGCCCACCCCCACGCTTACGGGCCGTGTCTCCGGCGGCCTGGGCCTGTGCCCCGACCGGGACAGCCGCCTTCTGTTGGACGGCCTCGCCTGTTAGTGAGGTGCTGACGGTGCGGCCACCCATCGTGATCGGAATGGCACGGGTGTCACCGGCGGGGAGCGCACCACCAGCGGCCCCGGCTCCGAGTTGTTCAGCACGGGGGGCTGTTACCTCAATGTTGGGCGAGGGTGCGGCGAGTGCCTCCACCTGTTCGCGGCGCTGGGCCAGCCGTTCTGCCCGGCGGACCTTTTTGCGCTGCGAGGAACGGCGTTGGGCCGAACGGTAGCTGCGCCACAGGCCGATTGCCACAATCGCAATCTCGGAGATGCTGAGGTCCAGCAGGAACATCACCCCGACGACGATCACGAAGATGTTCGTCGCCAGGGCCATCACCTCGCCCAGGTAGCGCACCATGAGCAGGTACAAATTACCGCCGACCCAACCGCCGCCGTTGTTTAACACCTCCCAAGACAGCCGCGTCTGGATTTCCAGGTCAGCGTAGGTGGTCACGTTCTGGTAGTTGAGCGACTGGATGAACTGGAACATGACCAACAGCCCGACATAGGTGATTCCCAGGCCAATGAGCCGTTCGGTGTCGATGGTGGGCGGTTCGTCGCCGAAGTGCCGGATAATCAGCCAGACACCGACGCCCAGCATGGTAATCGGCACGGCGAACTGTCCCCAACCGAGCAACTGCCCCAACAAGTTACTGATGGCAGCGGTAATCATGCCCTGGTTGGTAGAGAGGCCGTTGAAGATCAACGCGAAGGCGAAAAAGACCAGCGCCACGCCGAGAATGTCCAGCTTGCGGTCCAGCGATAGCCCTGCGGACTTGGCGACCTTGGGCGTTTTGTCGCGGTCTTTCACGGTGCGGGAGCGTGGCTTCTTTTCGTCTTTGTCGGCGTCACCACCACCACGCCCGAAGAAGGGGATGGACGCCATGGCAGCGGCAATCCCACCGCCGATGCCGCCACCCTCATCCGCTTCGTCTTTTTTGTCGTCGTCCTTCTTCGTGGCGGACTGCGCTGATGGCTTGATGCCGCCACCCGCAGACCGCGACCCGAACTTGCTACCAGATGGCTTCTTGCTCTCAACGGGGGTGGCTTCGGCCTCGCTCTTGGTGGCCCTGCCACCGAAACGCCCGAACAGCCCACCACCACCGCCGGAATCGTCTTTATCGCCGTCTTTCTTGGCGCTGCTGCTCTTGGTGGCGGGGTCTTTGTCGTCCTCGTCGGATTTACCGCCCCCGCCGAACGGCAGCCGCGCCCCAAGCCCGCCCATGCGTGCGCCGAGGCCACCGCCGGAGTCTGGCTTTGACGCACTTCCAAGGGTGCTCCGCAGCCCGCTCAGGCGTCCACTGGATTTGCTCTTGTCGCCGCTGTCGCCCTCTTTGGGATCATCATCCTTCTTCGGGGCGTCCTCTTGCTTGCCGCCTATTGGACGACCAGGGCCAGGCAAGCCGCTGGTGCTTCCCCCGCTACTGGACGAGGAGCGCGAGCCGAAACTAGACCCGCCGCCGCTAGACGAGGAGCGCGAGCCGAAACTGGACCTGCCGCCGCTGGACGAGGTACGCGCCCCACCGCCGCTAGATTTTTCCTCGTAGGCAGACGGCGGAATGCTCTTGACCAGGCGACGGGCGTCAAACATGCTCATGCTGGACTTACGACGCACGGCGGCAATGGCGCGGGTTTCGCTGCCGTCGCGTAGGGCGGCCAGGACATCCGGGTCTTTCTTGAGGGCTTCCTCGTTGTTAGTTTTGCCGTCGCCGCTGCTGCCCCCACCACTGGATGATGAGCGCGAGCCGAACGGGGACCCGCCGCTGCTGCTTCCACTAGATGACGAGCGCGAGCCGAACGGGGACCCGCTGCTACTGCTTCCACTAGATGACGAGCGCGAGCCGAACGAGGACCCGCCCGGCGAACTGCCGCTGCTGCTTCCACTAGATGACGAGCGCGAGCCAAAGGGCGAGTTGCTGCTGCTAGAGCGTGGTGAAAAGGGCGACCCGCCCGACGAACTGCCGCCAGCGCCGCTGCTGCTTCCCTCACTGCTGGTAGAGCGCGAGCCAAACGGCGACCCCGACGATGCGCGTGAGCCAAATGGCGACGCGCTAGAACTCCCGGAGCGCGAGCCGAACGGTGAACCCGACGGCGACCGCGCCGCACCCAGGCGGCCACCGAACCCGCCGGGGCTGTCGTCCTCGTCGTCGTCAATCTCGTCCGCGTCGATGTAATCTTCTTCGTCGTCTTCGTAGCCATCAATCGGTTCGTATTCGAGTTCGTCGTCGCTGTACATAACGCACCTGTGATAACGCTTACGGATGGTGAGACAGAACCCAGACGTGGGTGTTGCTACGCCTGTGATGTGGGTGAGTCAGGGTTGGAAAGTGGATTTAGCTTGTGTGACGTTCAAACACTCTCAAGCATATCACAAAATGGGCCGTTGTGCGCCTGTTTTCGCACAAAAGTTCTACGCAACTTGTGGTCTATAGCACATTTTGACGAAATTATAATGGTAATGAGCGAGTGGAATTCCCCCCCAACTATGGGGGCGTTACTCGGCGGCGGCGGTTGCGGTGGCGAACTGGTCTTGTAAGAGCGCGTTGGCCTCTTGTGCGGCCTGGGTTGCGGTGGCGGCCATGGCGTCGAAGTCGGTGTCGTTGGCCTGGGCGGTTTCCGTGGTGCGGATGATAGCCCCGCCTGTGGCTGTCTGGCGGACGACGCTCAACTCGTCTGGCGCGACAATCTGCCCGGTGGGGATAGGCGTGAACCCGCCATCAGCGGCGGCCTGCGTTGCCGTCCCCACGACGACCGTTGCCAGTTCGTCGCTAATTTCACGAGATTCCAGCGTTGTCTCGAAGTTGATCGCCTCATCCGTACTGCGCGGGATAAACGGCTGCGCGAAGGCGTTCACCGTCGCGGCGGAGCGGGTGTAGGCGCGTTCGAAGTCTTCAGTGGGCGCTTCGATGTCGAACACGGCGATGGCCCAGGTGTAGAAGCCGAATAGCACCAGCAGAAAGACCCCCACGCCAAGCCCCCAGCGTAGGTTTTGTTGGCGCTTGTTTGCCGTGAGCGCACGCATCGGCACGCCAGCGGCCCCCGTCGCCGCCGAGATTGCCGCCCGTAGTGCCTGGCCCCGCCCGTGCCCGGCGAGGTCCACTGGGGTGAGGTGGTCTAGTGTGGGCGGGAGCAGGACCGGGGCGGTTTGTGCGAGCACAACGCGGGCACGCTGGTCCTGCGCCGCTTCGACCTGTGCCAACAGGTCGGCATCCTGAATCCCCTCCGGCGAGATGACGGCGAGTAGCACGCCGTCCGCAGCAAGCGGGGCCAGTGTGTATTGGGCATCTTCAAGCACCCTGGCGACGGCCTCAGCGGTGGTACGGTCGCGTTCGGCAAAAACAACAGTTATGGGTGTCATGGTCCCTAGATAACCTTGTGAAGTGTTTCTCAAATGTAGGGTGTATTGTTCCACTTTAGGGCGGGTGCGTCAATTTGCAGCGGGGCGGCCTGCGTTAAGATTGCATCAGCGTGCTTGAAATGTGTGCTGCACCTGGGTTGTAAAAAAGCGTTATAAATGGTTGTGTTTGCCTTTGCAAACAGTGATTTTGCGGTAAAATAATATTTCTTAAACTTTACTTAAAAGAAAGGCCGTCCCAATGATGTACGAAGCGAACTGGGCGGATGACAGGCGGACCACAGTTTACATGACGTTTGAGGGGGTATGGTATACGGATGAATTCGCCGAGGCATACGACACCCTCTATGACCTGCTGAGTGAAGTGGGCCACGAGGTATCGGTGGTGTTGCACATGACCCAACCGCAGCCCATCGCGATGAACATGGTTCCGCAAATCCGCGAGTTGATCGCGATTGAGCACCCAAACCGCTCGCAGATGGTTGTGGTTGCGCCGGGGGAGATTTTAGCGGGGGTGCGTGAGGTCGTGCGGCGGGCCTTCGGGGGCAACCTGCCAGCGGGAGTTTTCTTCGCCCCTTCGTTGGATGTAATTGACGATGTGCTAGGTGGGGTTACTTAGGTTCAGTTCCTCCCCATTGATGGTCATGTTGCGCCCCAAAAATGCACAAAAACATATTCGCCTCACATCAAACCGTTTATGTGTTGCCGCGCTTTTTGTGTATTTCATACAACGGATTTGTGCCTATAACCGTATAGTCCGCGATGTATTCCCCGAAATGCCCAACAAATCAGCCCATATGACGGGTACACCTTCTCGCTTTTCCCGGCGGATTGTTATAATCCCACAAAAAGCGCCCCCTAATTTTGTGGGTTTGTTGCCTGAAGGCACCCCCACCCACGCAAGTACACTCTCAAACATCACATTAGAAAGCGCGTGAACAGCGTATAGGCGGCGCAACCTAATGTTTATTTCGTCGAGTGTACACAGTCATAAGAAAGAGGAGTTTCCAATGAATGAACGGGCATCCTACAAGTTGTGGCGGCTCATGGCCGTTGCAGTCGCAGTTGTAGCATTGGCCTTGGGTGGCCTGGTGTTGGCCCAGGACGAAGAGGCTGCTGAGGAGGCCGAGCCGGTTTCCTTCACGATCATCGAAGACGGCGAGCTTGCGGTTGTTGAGGTTCCGGCGGATGAGGCTGAGGCCTATGCAGCAGATAACGCGGGCATCATCGTAGCCTTCGCAAACGAAGCTGCAACGGTCCAGAGCAATATGGACTACATCTGGCTGCTGCTCTGTGGTTTCCTGGTGTTCTTCATGCAGGCAGGCTTCGCCACACTTGAGGCTGGGTTCATCCGCCAGACTGGTGTTGTGAACTCGCTGACAGAGAACTTCGTGGACGCTGGCGTGACGGGCGTTCTGTGGTGGATGGTCGGCTTTGGTATTGCCTATGGTGCCTCGGTCAATGGTCTGTTTGGTTTCAGCAACTTCTTCTTTAGCGGGTTGGATAGCTCCGGCGCATACACTGACCCCAACCTATACCGTGACTTCTTCTTCCAGTTCGCGTTCGCGGCGGCGGCGTCCACGATTGCGACGGGCGGCATGGCCGAGCGCACGAACTTCGTCGGGAAGATCATCTATAGCGCACTGGTCGGCGCGATCATCTACCCGGTGGTTGTCCACTGGATTTGGGCTAGCGACGGCTGGCTGTACGGCCCCGGCTACAACGACTTCGCAGGCTCCGCTATCGTTCATATGACAGGCGGTATCCTGGCACTGGTCGGCGCGATCATCCTTGGCCCCCGTAAGGGTGTGGACCCGAAGAACCCGCCGCGCCCACACAACCTGGCGCTGGCAACGATTGGTACGAGCATCCTGTGGTTCGGCTGGTACGGCTTCAACGTCGGCTCCACGCTGGCTGCGAACGACCAGGGCTTGCTGGGCCTTGTCGCCACCAACACCACGATTGCAGCGGCGGCGGGTTCCATAACGGCACTGTTCTTCGTCTTTTTCACCAAGGGCGGCAAGTGGGACCTGTCTTACTCGCTGAATGGTTCGCTTGCTGGCCTCGTGGGTATCACAGCAAGCTGTGGCTTCGTGGCCCCGTGGGCTTCCCTGCTGATTGGTATCACCTCTGGTATTGTGCTGGTGGTTAGCCAGGATGTGGTTGCCAACGCTGGCATTGACGACGCAGTCGGCGCATTCGCGGTACACGGTGCTTGCGGTATGGTGGGTGTTCTCAGCATCGGCTTCTTCGGTATCCCGACACTGACCTGGAGCGGCACGGCTGGCCTGTTCTACGGTGGTGGTTTGGGTCTGCTCTGGTTCCAGACCTGGGGTATGCTGACCGTGATCGCCTGGGTGCTGGTCACGTCCATCGTGATGTTCGGCGCACTTAAGGCGATGGGCCTGCTCCGCATCGACGAGGCTGCCGAGGACATGGGCATCGACGTGTACGAGCACGGTGCAACGGTCTGGCCGGATGTGCTGGACATTGACGCCGAGAAGGGCACGGCGGCTGGCGACTAAGCCACCCCTGCGCTAACACAGCGTAAACGAAACCGGGCGTGGTACACACCGCGCCCGGTTTTTGCTTTCTGGGGTCAACTGCCAACAGGGGCGTTCTAGCGAAACGCCCCTTACGGTAATGTCGTTACATTTAGGTTATGGGGGTCGGACGGCGCTTGTGCCAGTCTGTCACCTGCTGGTAAGCGTGGGCGGCCTTTAGGATCACCTCCTCGTTGAACTGCTGGCCGATGATCTGTAGGCCAACCGGCAGGCTGTCCTCGTCCTCGCCACAGGGGATGCTCATGGCGGTGACACCTGCCAGCGATGACCCCACCGTTAGCACGTCCGCGAGGTACATCTGCAATGGGTCCTGCACAGCACCGATCTTAAAGGCGGACGTGGGCGTAACGGGCGTTAGCAGGAAGTCCACCTGCTCGAACACGCTGTCGAACTCGCGCTTAATCAACGTGCGGACGGCCTGCGCCTTGCCGTAGTAGGCGTCGTAGTACCCGGCGCTGAGGGCATACGTCCCCAGCATAATCCGCCGCTGCACCTCCTCACCAAAGCGGGCGCGGGTGGCGCGGTAGGTGTCCCACATCTCGCCCTGGTCGTCCTTCGGGCCGAAGCGGATGCCGTCGAAGCGGGCGAGGTTGCTGGATGCTTCCGATGTGGCAATCAGGTAGTAGGCGGCCAGGCTGTAGTCCGTCATGGAGAGCGAGACCGGGTGTAGTTCGACGCCTAGACCCTCGTACTGCTTAATGGCAGCCTCCACAGCAGCGCGGACATCATCCTCTAGCCCGTCAGCGAAGTACTCCTTGGGCAACCCGGCCTTCATCCCCTTGAGGTCGCCCTTTTGCATCTCGCTTAGGTAGTCCGGCACGGCGATGTTCATGCTGGTGCTGTCGCGGGGGTCATACCCCGCCATGACCTGGAGCATACGCGCCACGTCCTCGACACTCCGGCCCAATGGCCCGATACTGTCCAGCGACGAGCCAAACGCAATCAGCCCGAAGCGAGATACCCGCCCGTAGCTTGGTTTCAGCGCAGTAACGCCGCACCACGCGCCCGGTAGCCGCACACTGCCCCCGGTGTCCGTGCCCAGCGAACCCGCGGCCATCCCTGCGGCGACGGCCACCGCGCTCCCGCCGGAACTGCCGCCGGGGACGCGGTTGGTGTCCCAGGGGTTGTAGGCTGGGAAGTAGCCGCTGTTCTCGTTGGAGCCACCCATGCCGAACTCGTCTAGGTTGACCTTGCCCAGCAGGATATACCCCGCATCCTTTAGGTTGCGAATCACCGTGGCATCGTAAACGGGGACATAGCCCTCAAGAATCTTGCTGCCAGCGGTGGTTTGCGTACCCTCAGTGGTAATCAGGTCTTTGATCGCCAGCGGCACCCCCAACAGCGGACGGTCGTCACCATCGGCACGGGCTTGGTCAGCGGCGTGGGCGGCTTCGAGCGACCCTTCGGCGTCTACTGTGATGTACGCGCCGAGCTTGGCATCTTGCGCGGCGATACTGTCCAGGTAGGCCTGGGTGAGTGCTACTGAGGTGATCTCACCCGCCTGCATCTTGGCGAGCGCGTCACTGAGCGAGAGGTCTGTGAGAGAGGTCATCGCGGGGGGTTCCATCCTAGTTGCTATGCGTCCAAACAATGGGGCGAGATTATAGCACAGGAACGGGGGTTTGGGATGTGTGGTGGAGCAGCGTTGCACACGATACGTTTTTGTGGGACGTTCCCTTTCAACGTCTGTGTGTGTATTTTGAATTTATCAATCTATTTGTAAATCGACTTTATCCATTTGGGTTTGTCGCGTCTCTCTAACGCTGTTATGATATGGCACGTCTGCAATTTAACGAGAAATTTACGAGGTTCACCCATGCTCAAGCGAATAACTCTCATCCTCGGCGTCGTGTTTGTCGCCGCCCTCACCACCGTATCGATCATGGCCCAGGCTGCCCCAGGAGATGCCAACACCTGCCGCACCGTAGATGCCACCGGCGCGTCCGTCATTCGCATCGGCGTTCCAGACGACGCTGTAGCAGGTGGGTCCGGCGTGGCAGGCTGCCGCATCATCCATAACGGGACCACCTTTGTGGAGTCCCCTGCTGCTATCGGTGACTTGGGCGTCATCCGCCGGGGGGTAAAGGCTGCCGTCAACGTCTTCGGCATCCGTGGAACAACCGCCGTCGATAACTTCGGCACGGAGTTGCAAATTTGCCTGCGCGGTACAGGGACCTTCGTCTGGATCAATACCGCCGTCATACCGCGTTTTGTCTCGGAGATGCCTGCTGTCACCCGTGAGATTACGCCCTTCGGTGCCTACACCTGCACCTTCATCTCTAGCTCCGGGATTGCCGTACTGGTAAACGGCCCCGCCGCCCCTAGTGAGGATACGGTCGAGATCAGCACGGACGAGACAGGCATCAGCACGGAAGACCTGGAAACAGTTGCCCCTGGGGAAGATACAGTCGTGACCGGTGTTGCCGGGGCCACGCCACTTAGCGGCTGCCGCATCGAGACCACCGCGCTCGTCCGCCTGCGTGAGCAGCCGACGACGGACAGCGGCATCGTCACCCGCCTGCCGTTCGAGATCAACCTGCAAGCCACCGCCCAAACTGACGGCTGGGTTCAGGTTATCTGGCAGACGCGCCAGGGCTGGGTGAGCGACCGCTACGTCGCCTTCCAGGACGGCTGCTTTAACGACTAAAGCTATTCCAGAAAAATGTCGGAGAAAGCGGAGGACAACGCTATCTTTTATCTGGAACAGCCTAGCCCCCGCTCAACGTGGCGAACAACACGAGTTAAAGGTCCCTCTCCCCGTGGGAGAGGGGTTTAGGGTGAGGCCCACTCCCCGTAAGATTCTCCGCGCTCGTCGCTTCTACGGTAGGAAAATTCACCCTGTTTCCGAAGGAGAGAGCAACCCCCATGACCGACGTTAAAGTCATCGACGTGACCGAGTACAACATCTACGCCGACACCGATCATATCCTGGTGGACGTGCGCGAGGTGGACGAGTACGAAGAGGGCCACCTGCCCGGTGCCGTGAACATCCCCCTGAGCCAGTTCACCGACCGCTACACCGAAATCCCGCAGGACAAGGCCGTCCTGCTGGTGTGCAAGTTGGGTGGGCGCAGTATGCAGGCCGCGCAGTTCATGGCAACCCAGGACAAAGGCTACCCGGAACTGGTCAACCTGGACGGTGGCACGATGGACTGGATCGCCGCTGGTAACCCCGTCGAGAAGTAACCAGCCCGGCGCGTCACCTGGTCGCCAGCCACAACTGTTCCATAGGCCCTGTTATGCGCGAAAAACAGGGCGCATTTTCTTAACGTCCTCATCTATAACGCCGCCCGCGCTACAGCAGTACAATCTCGCAATCCCCCCATTTCCTATGCAGCAAGCCGCGCAATTGATGTTAAAATGGTGACGCTTGGCGATGCGCTCACATTTCAGGAGGTTTTGCGATGACCGAGGCATACGACAAACTCAAGGCGCTACTCGAAGAGAAAAAGACCCTTACCAACGAGGATGTAGACAAAATCCAGGCCGAACACGGTGATATGACCGACGAGGAAAAGTTCGACCTAGAGGCGAAGAAGCTCGAACTCGAAAAGGCGGACAAGAGTGATGAGGTCACGATGGACGATTACCTCGCCGCGCTGAAGAAGCTCGACGAGGTCGAAGAAGGGTCGGATGAATACAAGCAGTTGGAGGCAATCGTAGACAAATATGAGTCTGGTGGATAACGCACGCCCAGCAACCCGCCCCCGCCTGAACCCCTGGCTGGTGCGGGTGCCGCTGCTGCTCATCATGGCCGGGACGCTGACCGTCATCGCGTTGGCAACCCTGCTTAGTGGCTATCAGATTGCCGTGGCCGGGAGCATTGTCCCCGGCGTCAGCGCGAACGGGGTGGCGCTTGGCGGGCAGACGCCCGCACAGGCCGCCGCCGCCCTGGAAACGGCCTTCACCTACGATGACGACATGGTGTTCACCTTCCGCCACGAGGACCGCTTCTGGCAGTTCACGGCGGCAGAACTTGGCGTCCGTATGGATGCTGAGGCGACAGCGCAGGCCGCGTTCGAGGCCGGGCACGGCGGCGTCCCCGGTGCGAATCTGCTCGGACAGGTGGAAATCTGGACGCAGGGACTCAGTGTAGCCCCCATCATCACCTACGACGAGAGCGCCGCCCGTGCTGCGCTCACGACGATTGCTGCCGAGTTAGAACGCCCGCTCCAGAACGCTGCGCTGGTGATGGACGGTACGACGGTCACGACGACGCCCGCCCAACCCGGACGCACCTTAGACGTGACGGCGGCGCTGGACACGTTGCGGACGCGCATCACCGCGCTAGAACCCGGCGGCGAGATGGACCTGATTGTCACGGAAACGCAGCCCAAGCTGGCCGACGCCGCGCCCACCGCCGCCTACATTCGCGCCGCCGTCGGTGCGCCGCTGACACTCACCGCCCAAGACACCGACGGCGAACGGCTCGGCCCATGGACCGTAACGCCGGGGCAAATTGCTTCCGCGCTGACGGTTAACCTCGTGGCAAACGCGGACGGCTCCGCCGAGTACACGGTGGACGTAGACCTCAGCGCCCTGGCACCCACGCTGGACGCGCTGGCCCCGGGGCTGGTTACTCCCGCTCGTAACGGTCGCTTCACCTACGATGAGGCAAACAAGCAACTCGTTACACTCGAACCTGCGATTGACGGGCGGCAGATCGACATCCCGGCCACAATTGCCGCGCTGGAGGCCGCTGTTTTCCAGGTGGATAACCGCACCGTCCCGGTTCAGTTTCGCTACGAGCGCCCGACCTATCACAACGATGTGACCGCCGCCGAACTCGGCGTCACCGAACTGGTAAGCAGTTCGCGGACGTTCTACACAGGCAGCACCGCCGCCCGCCGCGCCAACATCGAACTCGCAGCCAGCTTCTACAACGGGCTGATTATCGGCCCCGGCGAAACATTCTCGTTTAACGAGCATGTGGGCGACATCACGGCGGAACAGGGTTTTCTGGAAAGCGCGATTATCTTCGGTGGGCGCACCGTCAATGGGATTGGCGGTGGCGTGTGCCAGGTGAGTACCACCGTATTCCGGGCCGCGTTTGAGGGCGGCTTCCCCATCGTGGAGCGTTACTCACACGGCTACCGCGTCGGCTACTACGAGTTGGGGGGCGTCGGGCCAGGGTTGGACGCGGCCATCTTCACACCGACGGCAGACTTCAAGTTCACTAACGACACGGACCATCACCTGCTGATAGAAACCGAGTTCATGGGCGAGATTGACGCTGTAGAGTTCCGCTTCTACAGCACAAACCCTGGGCGCACGGTAGAGATCAGCCAGCCGGTTCTACGGAATATCACGCCACCCACGCCGACCGTCTACGAGGAAAACAACAACCTGCAACCGGGCCAGCAGCTCCAGGTGGACTGGTCGCAGGAGGGCGGCGACGTGATTATCACGCGGATTATCCGTGACCTGGACGGCAACATCCTCCAGCGGCGCGACTTCGGCACGTTCTACCAGCCGTGGTCCGCCGTGATCCAGGTGCCGCCGGGTGATCCCCGCGTGTCGTCGTAACGTAAAACCACATACAAAGCAACGGTAGGGGCGTTTTTGCGGAGCGCCCACTCAAACACCCGAAAGGACAGTCCCCACATGCGCCCACGCATCGGCATCACCACCAGCTACAACGACGGCAAGCAGTCCGTGGACCACACCTACATCCAAGCCATCACCGACGCGGGCGGCCTGCCGATTATCGTCCCCATGCTGACGGACCCCGCCGCCGCCAACGCCTTCGCCGCGCTGTTGGATGGCCTTGTGATAACAGGCGGGCCGGGGATCACACGCGGCCTTGTGGGGGACCTGCCGGATGACCTGCCCCCGGTTGACCCCGTGCGCGACACGTCCGACGACCTGATTTACAGCGCCTTTGCCGACGACCCCCGCCCGGTCCTCGGCATCTGCTACGGGATGCAGTTCATTAACGCGCAACACGGCGGCAAAATCTACGGTGATCTGTCCCAACACGTCGAAACCGGGATTCAGCACAGCAGTACGCGGGGCGGCACCGAACACCCCGTCCTGCTCCGGCTAGATTCCACGTTGGGCCGGGTGCTGGACGTGAGCGAACTCACCGTCAACACCTATCACACGCAGTCGCTCGCATCCCTGGGCGATGGCCTCCTCATCACCGCCACCAGCCCCGACGGCGTGATTGAGGGCATTGAGAGCAAAGACGGGCGCTATATCGGCGTGCAGTTCCACCCGGAGCGCATGACGGACGTGACCGCCCCCCTGTTCGCGGACTTTGTGACGCGCTGCCGTACATGACCGCTGCCCGCACGGGGCACGGCGAGCCGTGGTGTGACCCGCCGTGCCCCGTTCTATCTGGTCCTATTCCTCCACCGAGAGAACGATAATCACCGCGATCAAATCCTCTGTGATGAGAATAGAATCGACACAAGGGACAGCATGTGTTGGTAGCGTTGTTTGTTCATCGAAACATCTCTATTTTAATAGCAATTGGTCTGCACTCTTAACCGTAAAACCGCTACGTGTAGCTCACTGTACTGTCAAAATGTAAAATCCATGACATGTTTGTGTAAAACAACAACACGACACCATCGGCAGGGCAAATTCGTCGCTACCATTAAGATTAACCATAAAACATCAACCCACCTTAACCTATTGCTAAACGTTTTGTGGCATACTTGAGCATAACGCTATAAAAAAGGTTTATTGGCATGTTGTTCGACGTTTCCCTGCGGGAGAAGGCCCTCAACGCCCTGGAAGTAGAACAAGATCACTACGGCGAATTTGACGTTTACGCCCACCACAACGGTGACCCGCTCCCCCAACTCATCAAGACGATGCTCTCCCACCGCACCACCCGCGCCGACGAACAGCAGGCATATACGGCGATGTGGCGAATGTTCCGCTCATGGGCGGCGATTCAAGAGGCAGACACCGACGCGCTGACCGAGGCGCTGGCCCCCGCCCGTTACCCGGACGTAAAAGCGAAGAACATCCAACGCACGCTGCGCCGCATCCACCGCCGCGAAGGGGCCTACACACTCGAATTCCTGCGGGACACCCCCACTGCCGAGGCGCTGACGTGGCTGCGGAGCCTGCCGGGTGTTGGCGTCAAGACCGCGTCCCTGGTGTTGCTATTCTGCTTCAAGCGCCCGGTCATCCCGGTAGACACCCACGTCCACCGCGTCACGCGCCGCCTGGGGATCATCGGGGAAAACGTCAGCGCGGACAAGGCACACCAACGCCTGCTGGACATCCTGCCGAACGACCCGCAGACGCTCTACAACTTCCACCGTGCCACCATGAAGCACGGGCAACGGGTGTGCCATCACCGCAACCCGGCCTGCGCGGACTGCCCCCTACAACACCTGTGCGACACCTACCACTACCGCCAGGAAACCCTCTAAGGCACAATCAACGGGCGGACGCCGCCAGTCCGCTCCTATCCCTATCTTCATACCCTTAACAGAAATTTCGCACACCCTTTGCTATAATCACGCTCGTATAACCACCAACCACCATCAACAGGCAATCCCCAACCATGACCGACAACCCAACCCCCAGCCGTCCCCCCCTCCCAGACCTCAACCCGGACACCTTCATCAACCGGGAACTGGGCTGGCTGGAGTTCAACCGACGGGTGCTGGCCGAGGCCCAAAACCCGAACAACCCGCTCCTGGAACGTGTTAAGTTTCTGGGTATTTTCTCGAACAACCTGGACGAGTTCTACATGGTGCGCGTCGCCAACCAGATTAACAAGCTCAACGCGGGGGTCAGCCGCCCCCGCCCAGACGGCTACAAGCCCAACGAACTGATCTACACCATCCGCGACCGTGTGACCGAGATGGTTAACCAACAACGCCGGGCCAAACGCGAGGTGCTAAGTGCCCTGGCCGAACACGGCATTGAGGTGCTGGAGGTCAAAGCGCTACCCACCAACTACCTTAATGCCGCCCGCCAATACTTCAACCGCGAGGTTTTCCCGGTGCTCACGCCGCTGGCGGTGGACCACGCCCGTCCGTTTCCGTTTATCTCCAACCTCAGCCTGAGCCTTGCTGTGTGGGTCCAGCGAGACACCGCCGACCACGAGCCGCCGGAGTTCGTGCGTGTCAAGGTGCCAGACGACGTGCTCCCCCGCCTCATTTCCTTGCAGAGCATCCTCCGCAAACACGGCGGCACCGAGCGCGAGATTGCCAATACAGCGCACAAATTCGTGTGGATGGATGACCTCATAATGGCAAACCTGGACATGCTGTTTCCTGGGATGAAGGTGTTGGAGGCCACGCCCTTCCGGGTGACGCGCAACGCTGACATCGACTACGAGTACGAGCAGGATATGGAAACCGACGAGGACTACGATATGAGTGCGCTCATTGAGGAGAGCATTCGTGAGCGGCAGTTCGGCCATGTCGTCCGCCTGACGGTGCCGGACGACATCAGCGAGCGGACCCTCAACCGCTTGATTGACGAGTTAAACGTCAAGCCAGACCGCGACGTGTATCGCGTTGAGGGGCCACTTGGGACCGCCAGCTTGATGCAGCTTTATGGGACAGTGGACCGCGACGACCTGCGCGACCCGCCCTACGTCCCGCGTGTGCCAGAGCCGTTCCCGCAGGGTGGCAGCATTTTCGATGCCATTCGTCACCGTGACATCATCGTCCACCACCCCTATGACAGCTTTGGCCCGGTGGAGGACTTCTTCCGGCAGGCCGCCAAAGACCCAAAAGTCCTCGCCATCAAGACCACGCTCTACCGGGTCGGCAAGAACTCCCCGGTGGTGAAGGCGCTGATGGAGGCCCGCGACAATGACAAACAGGTCGCCGCGTTGGTGGAACTCAAGGCCCGCTTCGACGAGGAGAACAACCTGGAGTGGGCGCGGCAGATGGAGCGCAAGGGGGTTCATGTGACGTATGGCGTAGAGGAACTGCCCGTCAAAACGCATAGCAAGGTTGCGCTGGTCGTCCGGCGAGAGGGGGATACCGTGCGCCGTTACGTTCACCTGGGGACGGGCAACTACAACGCCAGCACCGCCAAGCTCTACACGGACCTGGGCTACTTTACCAGCAACGATGAGATCGCCGAGGATGTCAGCCGTCTGTTTAACCGTTTGACGGGCTACGCCCCCGCTACTACCTACAATCGGTTGCTTGTCGCCCCGGACTACATGCGGGACGCGCTGTTAGCCCTCATCGACAACGAGATTGACGCCGCCCTGGCCGGCCAGCAGGCGCATATCATCCTGAAGATGAACCAGCTTGAGGAGGACGGGATTATTCGCAAGCTGTATCAGGCGTCACAGGCTGGCGTCCGCGTGGATATGGTGATTCGGGGTTTCTCGTGCTTGCGTCCTGGCGTCCCCGGCCTCAGCGAGAATATCCATATCATCAGCGTCCTGGGCCGCTACCTGGAACACTCACGCATCTACTACTTTCAGAACGCCCCAGCGGACCAGCGCATCTACTGTGGCAGCGCGGACCTGATGCGCCGTAACCTGCTGAACCGTGTTGAAACGCTGTTCCCGGTGACGGACGAACGCCTGCAAACGATGTTGTTGCGCCTGCTTCATACCAACTTGGCGGACAATGTGGGGGCCTGGGAGATGCAACCCGACGGTAGTTACATCCAGCGTGAACCGAAAGCGGGGCAGCCTATCGTAGACTCGCAGGTCATCTACACACAGGATAGCTTCGGCTTACCAGAGGAGGTACTTTAACAATGGCGCATCCTGAACTGGCAGCGTTGGCCTTCTTCGATCTAGCCGCTACCGACCACGCCGCGCTGTTCGACGGCACAACCTACGTCTGGGACGCGCTACTAAAGATCGAGGACTACATCCGGGATTTACTCGCAACCAACGCCTACGCCCCCAACGCGGGCCAGATCAACTTACCGCCGACGGTGGTCGTTGAGGGGGAGGTTTACATCGCCCCAGACGCGCAAATCTCGCACCACGCCTACATCCAGGGGCCGTCGTTCATCGGGCCAGGGGCGCAGGTGCGGCAGGGCGCGTTTGTCCGCAAGGGGACGCTACTGGCGGCCAAGGCTGTTGTCGGCCATGCGACGGAGACGAAAAACGCTGCCCTGCTGGAAGGCGCACAAGCGCCACACTTCGCCTACGTTGGCGACAGCATCCTGGGGCGGGGCGTGAACTTGGGCGCAGGCACCAAACTCAGCAACTTCCCGATGAACGCGGACAAAGACCCGGTCACGGGCAAGCGGCCAACCATCGTTTTGTCTCACAACGGCGAACGCATCGACACGGAGATCGTCAAGTTCGGGGCGATTATGGGCGATGGTGTCGGCACGGGCTGTAACTGTGTGACCAACCCGGGGACGGTGGTGGGGCCGCGCACCCTCGTCTACACCCTGGCGATGCTGCGGAAGGGCATCTACCCGGCGGACAGCATCATCAAGCTCCGCCAGACGCAGGAAATTGTGGAACGCAGGTAAGGCTATTCCAGCAAAATGTCGGAGCAAGCAAAAACACCGGCTACAGCCTAGCGCGTCCACTCAAGGGACGCCAAAACATCCGTGTGAGCCGCTGTCCACTTCAGTGGACACGTCTTAGCCATAGGCGGGGGATAACGCTATCTTTTAT
>CAYWZS010000033.1:0-14719 GCA_964462905.1 uncultured Anaerolineaceae bacterium | reverse complement strand
TCTGAGTGTGTTGGCATCGGCAATGTGGCAACACGCCCAAGAGACTTTTGCGTTCCGATGACAATTGGGCGGTTTCGCTATCTGAGCATTACCGTGATGCCCTCTGTGCCACAATGGATGAAGTCGAGTTGCATAGTCCATTTTGGTTTCTGCAAATGTATGTCGGTGGACCGGGAACGCAATCCGCCCTGCCACACGCGCCCCAATCTTCATACAATGGCCCCCACCTGTAAGTGACGGAAAACGGACCCGCCGATGGCGATTGACTACGTAATTGACTACGCCTGTGAGCCGAAAAAGCAACTCACCACGCCGACGATCCTGTCGCGGTTGAAGGGCCGTGCCCAAGCCCAGCGCATCATCAAGCTGTACCGGGACGCGGGCGACAACCGCCCCTACGAACAGATGGGCTTCGAGTTCACCCGGGCCAGCGCCGATGGTGAGGAGACGACCGAGGTCGTGATGGTCACGGACCTCCTAAACGACGCCAAGACGCTTGACGAACACGCGGGCCACTGCGCCGGCTGCCCGGCCAACCGCACGGGGACGGCCTACGGCTGCTTTAACAAGGTGCCGTATCCGGTCAGCGACCACGGCGAACGCTGGTTGCTGCTCCAGTTGCCGCTCCCGCATGAGGCGCTGATGGCCTGGACGCTGTTGGGCGAAAACCTGCGCGAGATCAACCAGTCCGACGCGACCGTACAGGAAATCCGTGATATGGGGACGTATTTCGAGTCCGAGCGCAACCCCCGGCGGCGGTTGGGCGAGATTGCAATGAGCGGTAACAACATCTTCTTCCTGTTGTTCATGGGCGGCCACATCACGCCAGCACGGGCGGCGGTGCTGATGCTGTTCTTCGGCGTGGTCCCGCAGAATATCGACGCGGCGACCATGTACAAGCTCACGCCTGCCCCCCCGGATGCCGAGACACGACACCCTTATCAGTTGGCGGCGGCCCCTGAACTTGACGACAATACGATTACGAGCCTGAAGGCGTTCTTCGATGCGCTGTATACGGCGTGGCGGTTGAATGTTGATCTATTGGTGGACGCCTAACGATGGTCGAATCGCGGTTTGCGACGGTCGGCGGGACGCGGCTGCACTATCTGGCGGCGGGTGTGCCGGGCGGGCGCGTCACGTTGCTGTTGCACGGCGGCGGCATCGACAGCGCCCAGGTGTCCTGGCGGCACTTGATCCCTGAACTGGCGGCCTTGCATTATGTTTTGGCGCTGGATTTGCCGGGTTACGGGCGCAGCAACCCGCCACCACCAGAAACCGCCTACACGACGGAGTATCTGGTACGGACGGCGTTGGGTTTCCTCGATGAACTGGGGGTGGAGCAGGCATCGCTGGTTGGGCTGTCGATGGGCGGGGCGACGGCGCTCGGAGCCGCGTTAACCGCGCCGGAGCGTGTGCGGCGGTTGGTGCTGGTGGACAGCTACGGTTTGCAGGACCGCGCCCCGTATCACGCGTTGTCGGTGGCGGCGCTGCGAATGCCGGAATTCGTCCAGCAGGTCGTGTGGGGGATGGTGCGCGACTATCCGCTGGTGATGCGCCTGGGCCTGAGCGCCATCTACCATAATCCGCTACGGTTGACACACGAAACACTATCTGACGCTCACGAGAGCATCCGCCTGGAGCTGTTTTACCAGTGGCTCCAGAGCGAAGTACGGCTGTTCCACACGCGCACCAACTACACCGCCCGGCTTGACAAGTTGGCCCTACCTGTGCTGCTCGTTCACGGGCAACACGACCGCTCAATCCCCCTACGATGGGCACAACGGGCCGCTCGCCGCTTGCCCCAGGGCGAACTGGTCGTTATCCCTGGGGCGGGGCACTGGCCCACCCGCGAACAACCCACTGCATTTAACGCTGCTGTGTTGCAGTTTCTGAAATATACCCCGTGAACCTTCCGTTCGTCTTAAGTGTATAGGCCAGTACACTTGTAATAGCAGCATTAGAAATCCAGCAAATAGCTATTCTTTTGGACCAATTTCAAAGCTATCACTATGTTTGTGGTGCTATTGCATGTATACTGACATTAGGTAAATGAGAAATCCGTTAAAGACTGCCTGTAGCAATACAACAATTATGTCCTGTCAGATCAGAAAGGGGGAACAGCTACTTTGGCCTGGGTATTAAACAGGCGCGGTAGTGGATGTTCTCAATCAAGATGATGTCACAGCACGACAACCCATACCACCTGAACCATAATGGCTGCCACTCGCCACCTGCTGAGTTGCTTTTACAGTCGGCGGTTGATGCGTTGCCCTCGCACATTGCTATTCTCAACGAAGCTGGTGCCATCACCAGCGTGAACGTTGCCTGGCGGCGTTTTGGCATGTCTAACGGTTACGACCACGACGCCAGCGGGATCGGCACCAACTACATCGAAATCTGTGACACGGCCAATGGGCGCGACGCTGAAGAGGCACACATGGTCGCCTGTGGAATCCGTGACATTAGCAATGAGCGTAACGAGGTGTTCCGCCTGGAATACCCCTGCCACAGCCCCAAGGTGCGGCGTTGGTTTACGTTGCAGGTGGCGCGGTTTGAGTGGGAGGGGCAGTTACGGGTGATTACCGCCCACCAGAATGTGACGGACTTGAAGCTGGCGCAACAGGCCTTCGCCCAGAGCCAGCAACGGCTACAGACGGTTGTTGATACGGTCGTAGACGGTATCTTCGTGGCAGACGAAAAGGGGATGATTGAGTCGGTCAACCCGGCGTTCTGCGAGATTTTCAGCTACCAGCCAGAGACGATCATCGGCAAGTCGGTCCAGATGTTGATGACCGAAATGTACGGCCAGCAGTACATAAGCTACATCCGGCGGCACCGCTCGGTGAACTCCCGGCGCTATGCGGAGGTCGGCCATGAGGTGACGGGTGTGCGGCGTAATGGCGACACCTTCCCGCTGTACATGGCGATGAGCCGGGCATTCGTTGGCAACCGCTGGATCTTTACGGGCATTGTACAGGACTTGACGCCGCGTAAGCGCATGGAACACGAAATCCTGGAGCGCGAGAAGCTGCAAATCCAGTTGGACAAAGAGCGCGAGGTGAGCGAACTCAAGAACCGCTTCATGTCCATGATCTCACATGAGTTGCGGACGCCGCTGTCGGTCATTCAGCTTTCGAGCGACTTCCTACGCCGCTATGCGGACCGCATGACGGCGGTAGACAAGGAAGAGGCGATTTCGACTATCCAGACACAGGTGAAACACCTGGAGAACATGGTGGATGATGTGTCTGCGTTGAGCCGGGCAGAGGCGCTAGACATGGACATCCGCACAGAGACGATTGACCTGTTAGACTTATGCCGGGACGTGGTTGCTAACGCGCAGATGCTTGCCAACGACACGCACAAGATTCACTTCAATGGTAGCCCCATGTGTGCGCCGATGGTTGGCGACACCAAACTGCTACGGCAGGCGTTCAGCAACCTGTTGAGTAACGCGGTGAAGTACTCCGACCCACGAACCAATGTCTACTTCACGATAAAGTGCCATAGGGAGATGGTCGAGGTCAGTGTGCGCGACGAGGGCATTGGCATCCCCGAAGAAGACCAGCCGAAGCTGTTCCAGCCGTTCCACCGGGCAAGCAATGTCGAGGCCCGCCAGGGGACAGGGTTGGGGCTGGCGGTTACTAAGCGTGCGATCGAGCTACACGGCGGTACGATTGACTTCAAGAGTAAGGCAAATCGTGGAACCGTGTTTACCATCAAACTCCCCCTGTCAGACTCCGTATAGAATTGGCGACGGACGGCGAGTAGAATGCCGTCCATGCCAGATACTTCCAAACATACTCATCCGAGTCCGAACAAGGATCGCCTGACGCAGTACGGGGCCGTTGCCCTGTCTGTGGTGATGGTGTTGTCCGTGCCAGCCCTGGTGCTGTTGACGTTGATGGGTGCGCCCGGTGGCCTGTTTGTGCTGATCGGGCTGGTGATCCTGAGCCTCACCCCTATCGTGTTAATGGTCACGGCGACCACGCCCGCCGTCACGCTAGACGATGCTGGTGTGATGCTGCATCCCCTCATCTGGCGGGAATATCATATTCCGTGGGCGGCGGTGGACGCGGTGAAGGTGTATCCGCTGTTGCCACCGGAGGGCGCAGAGGTCAACCGCCGCAACTTCGTCGGGCAGCGCAATTACGCCCCGCCGGAGGGGATTATGCTGGTGGTGGCGCAACTGCCGCTACAATATCGCGTTGTCGGCTTCTTCGCCGGGGAGCCGGGGCGCGGCGTGATCGCTTTAACCAACCGCACCCACACGGACTACAAGCAATTAAAGCGCGTTGTGGTGCGGCACAAGGGGAAGGTGCAGCCCCATGCGTAACTTGCGCTTCCATTTACGAACGCCAAAAATGGCGTCCCTACGACCCAAATGGGGCGGTACACCTCATGGATGAGCGAGTAAGTGTGATCGCCACGGTATTCAACGAAGGGGTGAACGTGCGGCGGCTGTTGGACTCGCTGGCCGCGCAGACGCGCCCCGCAGACGAGATTGTGATTGTAGACGGGGGCAGCAGCGACGACACCGTGGGCCATCTACGCGCCTACGAAGACCAGGTGCCGTTGCAGGTGATTGAGGAGCCGGGGGCCAACATCTCGCAGGGGCGCAACATTGCAGTGACACACGCCACAGGCGATATACTGGCGATCACTGACGCGGGGGTGACGCTCCCGCCGGACTGGTTGGAGCGCCTGACTGCGCCGTTTGACGGGCCGGAGCCGCCGGATGTGGTGAGCGGCTTTTTTGCAGCGGATCCTCATACGGTTTTCGAGGCCGCGATGGGCGCAACGGTGTTGCCGCTTGAGGGCGATATCGACCCGGACACATTTTTGCCGTCTAGCCGTAGCGTGGCCGTCCGCAAAGCAGCGTTTGAGGCTGTGAACGGTTATCCAGCGTGGTTGGACTACTGCGAGGATCTCATTTTCGACATGAACCTGAAGGCGCGTTATCCGTTTGGGTTCGCGCCGGATGCTTGTGTCGCGTTTCGTCCGCGTGAAACGTGGCGGGACTTTTTCGTGCAGTATTACCGTTATGCACGCGGCGACGGTAAGGCCGACCTGTGGCGCAAGCGGCACGCCATCCGCTATATCACCTATCTCGTTGCGGGGCCGTTGCTGCTGTGGCTGGCGCTGGCCGTGCATCCACTGTTTGGGTTGGTCCTGCTGGCCGGGCTTGCCGCCTATACCCGCCGACCGTATGCGCGGCTGCCCCACGTTATGCGGCGCTATGCTGAAAGCGCCACGGTCACGCCGACCGACTGGTTACGGGCCGCTGCCTACGTGCCGTTGATTCGGGTGGTGGGCGATGTCGCTAAGATGATCGGCTATCCTGTGGGCTGGCGCTGGCGACTGCGCGAGAATCCCCCAGACTGGCGCGTATGACCCGACACGACCGCATCCTCATCATCTTGGTGGTGGCGCTGTTGCTGGCGACCGGGGCCATGTTGCGTCTGCTCACCTATGACCGCTTCCTGCCGCTGCTGGACTACTCCGACGAGAGCAATATGTTTCTGTTGGCGCTGGATATGCGCGGCGACGAGGTGCCGCTGGCCGACGATTACGGCGCACCGCTCACGGGCGAGTGGTTGGCTGGGTATCCGCCGTTGCACCCGTGGCTTGGCGTGTGGACCGGGCGCGTGTTAGAGGCAACTAGCGAGCGGTTTCTGTTCCCCGGCGACTACATCGGGACGATGCGGCTGTGGTCCGTGGCGGCGAATGTGGCAACGATTGGGGTGCTGTTCGCGTTCGGCCACACGCTGGCGGCGGCGCACGGTCCCCGCTGGGGGGTGCTCGGTGGGGTGTTGACTGCGCTCCCGTACACTGTGTCCCCGCAGATTGTGGACGTGGGCAACCTCGCAATTCCCGATTCGCTGATTCCGTTGGGATGTGGGTTGGCGTTGTTGGGCGCGGCGCGAGCTATCACGCGGGACCGTCCGGCGTGGTTGGTCGTGAGCTTGCTGGGGGCTGTTGCCGCGATCTACCTCAAATACTCGGTGTTGGTGGGCCTGTGGGCGACCTTCTGCGGCGTATTCGTGTTGGTGCGGCGGCGCGGCACCCGTCCGCTGCTCCCGTGGTTGGGCCTGTTGGCGCTGATTAGCGCGGCAACGGCGGGCTATCTGCTGTGGGGCTATGGGGCGCTTGGCCTGGAAAACCGGGAGGCGGCCAACTTCCGCGAGACGGGGCTGGCGAACATGTTCGACCTAGACCGCAACCGCCGCAACAGCATCACGGCGGTGTGGATCACGATGTCACCGACACTGTTCGTCGCGAGTCTCGTCGCCGGAATGATCGCGACATGGCGCGGCTGGGCGTTCCGCGTGAACTGGCGCTGGCTGTGGTTGCTGGTTCCGTTCATCGTCGCGAACATCCTGCTAACGTCGAGCGTGGTCCACGCGGCCCCGCAGTTCGGCGGCTATGGACGGGTGCGCTTTGTGTTCCCGGCGGCGCTGGCGCTAAGTGCGATCTGGGCGTTGTCGCTGGTCGGGGTGGCGCGGTGGTTGCAGCGGCGGCAGATGGGATTGGTGCTGGTCGGTTTACTGGTCGCGATCATGCTAATTCCGGCGCTACGTGCCAACGCGGACCTTATCACCCACTACCGCACAACGGACACGACGCTGCAACTGTGGCGCTATACCGACGGCAGCGTCCCGAACACGGGCACCGTCCTCACGCCGCGAGACTCCCGCGTGCACCTGACGTGGAACCGTCCCTACAGCGGCTACACGGGCGACAAAACCTTCACCTGGACCTACGATAACGCGCCCTTCACCACGGCCCCGGCGGCGCTCTACGCGGTTGGCGTGCATTATGTGGCGTACACGATCATCGACCGCGTGACGTACCTCAATGTGCCAGGGATGGATGAATGGGAGGCGCAACTGTATCCGCTCAAGACGCTGAGTGCCGAGGCAGAGGGCGTCAGTGGGGAAACAACCTTCTTCTACCGCACCGTCCCGCCACAGGTACAGACGGATATGCGCTTTGGGGAACGGGTGCGGCTGGTGGGGTATGACACGAACCTCCCCCTTGAATCCCCTCTCCGCAGGCAGAGAGGGGACTTGATACGCTTTAGACCGTATTGGCAGGCGGACGCGACACCAGCGGCGGCCTACTCCGTGAGTGTACGCCTGACGCCTGTTGCCGATCCGGCAACGGTGATTGTGCAGCAGGACGGCCCGCCTGTGAGCGCAGCGCGTCCCACACTGACGTGGGATGACCCGGACGAGGTGCTGATTGGCGCGGAGGCCGTGCTAACGGTCCCGGAGGAAGTGCCACCGGGCGACTACGCGCTGATGGTTATCCTGTACGACTTCGAGACGGGGGTGCGGCTCCCCGTTGATGAAGGGGATGGTTACACGCTGCCGGTTGTGGTGGCTCAATAATCGGGATGGCGTATGGTTATCGCCTCGCCACCCCCCACTGTAACCGACCTCAGCCCATCTCCGGTGTGATGGCGTCTACGCCCAGGTACGGGCGCAGCACCTCTGGGATGTCGAAGCCACCGTCGGGGCGCTGGTAGTTCTCCATGATGGCGATCATCACACGCGGCGTCGCCAACCCGGAGCCGTTCAGTGTGTGGACGAACTCGTTGCGTTTGCTCTCCGTCGGGCGGAAGCGGATATTGGCGCGGCGGGCCTGGAACGCCTCCGTGTTGGAGCAGCTACTCACCTCCAGCCACTCGTCGCTGCCGGGGGCGTAGATCTCCACGTCGTACTTTTTGGTCGCGCTGAAACCAAGGTCGCCGCTACAGATGGCAAGACGGCGATACGGCAGCCCCAGCGCGGCGGCAATCGCCTCTGCTGCTTCCGTCAGGCTCTCCAACTCGTCGTAGCTGGTTTCTGGCGTGGTGAACTTGAACATCTCTACTTTCTCAAACTGATGCACGCGCTTGATCCCACGGACGGCGCTCCCGGCGCTCATCTGTTCGCGGCGGAAGCAGGGGGTGTGGGCGGCGTAGTACAGCGGCAAATCGGCCTCGTCCAGAATTTCGTCGCGGTGTAGGTTGGTCAGGGCGACTTCACTGGTCGGCACCATGACGAAGCCCGCGTCGCGGTCCTCGTAGACGGTGTTGCGGAACTTGGGGAACTGGGCGCTGCCCTCTAGCATCTCCGGCAGGACCATATACGGCAGGTAGAACTCGGTGAAGCCGTTCTCGCGGGCGGTGTCCAGGAAGTAGGTGATGAGCGCCCGTTGCAGCCGTGCGCCCCAGCCCTTCAGCACGTAGCCGCGTGTGCCGTGCAGCTTCACGCCGCGCTCAAAGTCCATCATGTCCAGTGTTTCGCCGAGTTCCCAGTGGGGTTTGATCTCGAAGTCAAGCTCGCGGAAGGGGCCGTGTGGCTCACCCGGCACGTTGTCCTCGTCACCTGCGCCGGTGGGGGTTGTCTCGTGTGGCAGGTTGGGAATCCACAGCATGTTCTCGTCTAGTTCCGCCTCCACCTCGCGAATCTGGTCTTGATAGCCGCTGTAGGTGTCGCTCATGGCCTTCAGCACGCCGACAAGTTCCCCCATCGCGGCGTTCACGTCCGGCTCGGCATCGGGTTCAATTGCGGTGCTGGGGTCCATCAGCGCCTCGGCCTCGTCGTAGTTTCCGGCGTTAATGGCGGCAGCGGCGGCCCTCATCAGCGCGGCTTTGGTCCCGTCGTCCAGCTTTTTGTTGCCGCGCAACGGCCCCATCTTCTTGTTGAGGCGGTTTCGTCCCGCCTGGAGCGCCTCGCTGGTCGCCAGCAGGTCGCGGCGCTGCGCATCCAGCGCGTTAATGCGGTCAATACGGTCCTTGGCGGTTTCATCGCCTAGCTTGTCCATCTGCGCTTTGACCCCGTCCGGGTCTTTGCGAATGAGGTTGATGTCGATCACGGTTGGTCGTCGTCCTTTGTTGTGGTGCGGTCAGGTGATGGGTTGGCATTATAGCGGATTTCCGTGGACACATCCGCCGCGACTTCAGCCCAATCTGCTTCGCGGCGGAGATGCACAAGCCGCCCGGACCCCGAAAAACCGCCGCTGTTGTGGGAAAAGGGACTGACGCAACACAAAAGGCGCACCTGTGCTAGGTGCGCCTCTTGCTGGGGTGTCTTTCGGTGCCGTTGCAGGTGTGGCCCTTGTGTTGGCGTGTGACGGCAGGCTCCTTACGGGAGTTCGTGAAGCGGGCCTTAGATGCCGCGCTGTGATGTGTCGTCCACTCTACGCCGGGTTGACCTGGCTCGGCGGGTACCCCGTTAACGTGCTCGGTGGATCGTCCTCCGATCCAGTGTTGCGCTGTTGCTGATGAGCTGTTGTTGTCATCTGGTGCTGCGCCTCCTGGATGTTCCGAACTGTTAAATACAGCTTACCCCTAGATGTCCTGTAGCAATAGTGAGCTTTGTCATATGACGGGGGGGCATTCACGACTTCCGTCCGGGGGGTGGCTGCCTTACCCTGGATAGCTGGGGGTGTTGCACGATCTCCGTTTTTGTAGGATATTCAAATTGTCCTCGTCCAACACAGGAGCGCCCCCGATGAGCAACCTCTGGCAGTGGTATCAACAGTACGCCGACACGATCACCACGGGCGGCACCCCCGCCCAACAGAACACTCTCGCGCTCTACCACTTCGCCACCTGGTCCCAGGGCGCGAATACGCTCTTGCTGTTGCGCCGGGCACGCGAAAGTGCAGACGCCATCGGCGAGACGTGCTTTAGCCTGTTCCTGTCGCATTGGATCACCGAGCATCTGCTGTGGTACGCCCGCCACTATGAGGACGCGCTCCAGAACGCACTGGCGGCGGTGGTCAAGTTTCAGCAGGAGGGGGCGTACTGCCCCGTTGCCGAGCGCCTGTATATCAACCTCGTGGAAGCCTACATTGAGATCGACCCGGCAGGCTACCAGACGGAGATTGCGGAATGCCTCGCCTACGTGCGCGACAACGTGACGATGGACTACGAGGGCCGCTGTATGATGGCCTTTCGCCAGGGGTTGATGCACGCCCGCCTGGGCGATTTCGAGGGGGCGCGGGAACAGGCCGTGTTGGGGCTGTCGGTCGCCGATGATGCCGCCGCCCCACCTTACTATCAGGCGCTCCCGACCTTTGTGCTGGGCGTGGTTGCGTTTAAGAACGGTGACGCGGACGCGCTGGCATCGTTGGCCGCCCAGGGGGGCGAGGCGGCTCGCCGGAGCAGCCCGCCCGTCTACGCGACGGAGTTCGCGCTGTGGACGGCCTGGGCCGCTGAGGCCTTGGGCGACCCCGACGCCGAGCGTTACTATGTGGCGGCGCTGGGGGTTGCCAGCCGTCACGCGGACGCGCTGAGTTTCGCCTACTACGACGCGCTGTGTGATTGGTTGCAGGTGCGTGGACGAACCGACGAGGCGCTCAAGGTGCGTGAGCGCCAGCGCAAACGCGCTGCCGAGCGTGGCAACCGCCTAGATGCTGCTGAGGCCGCCCTGGGCACTGTCGCGCTGCTGGTGGCGAGCGGCCAAAACCCCACGACGGCGGCCCAAACTGCCGAGTCAATGATCGGGCGCTTGCGTGCGCCCGAACGCTATCGGGCGCAACTGGCGGCGCTCTTAGGTGGGGGGTAGCGCCTACACAAAGAAGCTAGACGGGGCCTGTAACGGGCGCGTCTCTAACAGGTCGATCACATCATCCCACGTCATGCCCCGCTTGTGCAAGGCCGCCGGACGCACATAGCCGCGCAAGTTCGGGGCGTAGTCCACGTTATAGATTCGTAGCGCCGGGTTCGTCTCGGTTGGATACTCGAACACGGCGTCTCGCGGCTGTTCGATGCCCCCCACCCACCGAAACAGCAGTTCATCGGCGGGGCGTGTATGGTTGCTGGATGTCACGAGCCAGTTGGGGATGTTCACACAGCCCGCGCTAGAACGGTTGACGATGGTCGTCTGGTTCACCGTCGTATCCCAGCGTTGCCACGGTGCCCCGTGCAGCGCGTAGCCCTCCGCGCCGAAGAAGGCGGTGAACGGGACGCCCGGTGCCCACGGCTGCATACTGCGGGCGAACCACTTGCTCGTAATCACCTGTGCGCCGCGTGGTGTTGCGTCCGGGTTGAGTACAATCGGCACCCGCAGCACCAACTGGTCCCCCTCGAAGGCGTATAGTTCGCGCGATGCCAGCGTAATCACGACGTATTTGTCCTCCGGTGTGACTGATGGGTTGCTGATGTAGGAAATTGGCGCAGCGTAATCCAGCGAGATCGGCCACAGGTCCACCCGGCGCACGAACACCCGTGGCGCAAGCCGAACCCGCACGTTGTCCGCCGTGTTGTCCGGCACGAGTTCCGCCCAGTCGCGGTCCACCACCATATACCGCGCTAACGCTCCCTGCATCAGCAGATTGACGGAGAAGCGTGTGGTCTTAATGATGGGGTTATGGACCATGCTGGTGTCGTTCGGGGCGCTGTAGACCTTGACGTTGTTCGGCATCACGAAGCCGTAGCGCACCTGCCCCGGTAGGGCGTCCGCCTGTTGCGGATAGGCGGCGGCGAGGTGTGCGGTGTAGATGTCGAGCAGTTCGTCGTCGCGCACGCCGTCGTAGTGGTGGCTGTGGATTTCCTCGTTATAGCGACCTCGTAGTGTATGGCCCAGTTCCTCGAACAGCGGCCCGATGCGCGTCGGTGCGCCGAGTGACATCACCGACAGCAGATAGCGCCGCCCATCTAGGAAGGCCAACACCCCCGCGTCCGTTACGACATAGCCTGCGGGCGTGTCTAGGGAGCCATTCTTGCTGAAGGGCGTCCCGGTGTTCTCGGTCGCGAGCCGTTCCAGGTTCGCGCCCCGGTTGTTGAAGATGGTACTGAGTAGGTCGTTGCAAACCTGGAGTTCCGCCGGGGTTGTCTCCGCCAGCATCCAGGCGTAGAGCAGGCCCAGATCACGCGGCGTCATCAGGTTATCAAAGCGGGTGATGCCGCCGTTGAGCGTTGTGCCGCGTCCATCGAAACGGGCATCAGTGGCCGTCATCCCCGCCGGAACCCCGTCCGTCCAGGTGCTAAGGCCGCTTAACTGCGAGACGCCGACGACTTGCGTCAGCCAGTCGTTGAAGGCGGCCAGCGCGTCCTGGCGGCCCAGGGTCCGGGCGACGTAGCCCAGAACCGCCCCGGTCGTCTCGTTGCCGCTCATCACCAGGCTGTTGTACAGGTCCCGCAGAACCGCCCGGTGTACTTTGAAGCTGTCGCGGTGCGCCTCCGGCACGTCGTTCGCGCTGGCCGTGTTCCAATACGCGACTGGAACCCCCGCCCACACACTTTCATCTACGTTTCGCAGGAAGTACAGCAGCGTCCCGGCTTTAAACGCTGACGCTACCGGAAGCGGCTTCTCCGTCTGTAAACCTGCCAACAGCCGCCCGGCGTTTAGGTCGTACAACACCAGCCCCACCGTCGCGTCGCCGAGCAACTGGCTAAAGCGGAAGTTCAGCGGGGCGTCGTGGGGTGTCTCCAACGCGGCGCGATAAGCGCGAAGGGCGGCGGTATCCGCTGTGAGCGTTGGCGGGAGCGCCGTTTGGTCCTGGGCAAAGGCGCAGAACCCGGTCGGCGCGGCCATCCCCAGCGCCAACAGCAGCCCCCCCTGTAGGAATTGTCGTCTCGTCGTGCCCATTGTACCTCCCTGGTCCGTTGATTGTGATGACTCACAGTATAGGTGGAAAGCGAAAACGGTGTGTGACGGCTGCCCTACGCTCAGGGTACGGTGAGGCGACTACTCCAGGCCACAGTAGTGATTGTGATAGTTGCGCCAGGGGGTGTTATCGAGGTTATCCCAGTCGTCCAGGGAGAAATCAAGCCAGTAGGGGGGTGCTTTTTCAGGACGGACGGTGTGCAACACCCGCACAAGATGACGCCCATAGTAGAGCAACACCCGCCGGGTATTGCTGGGGCGGGCGTGTTCGCCGTCCAGAACGCCGGGCAGCGCGTTAAAGTCTGTGTTTAACCCGGATAAGGTGATGGACTTGCCATAGCTGGGACTGGTGCGCGTGCCGTAGCGGGTGGGGGTGTTGCCCACAGGCAGGCGGCTGTTGTTGGCGCGGTATACCCCCGGATGCCGCAGGCGTTGCCCGGTGACGCCGCTGAGGTTGCCTGCTGTGTCTGCCCACTCGACGCGCACGCGGTCGTAACGGTAACGCAGGCGATACGTTTGCTGGTGACCGAGTGGCCCGCCAAACTGCAACTTGTCCACGTCGTCATCTGGGGAGCTATAGCGCATCCAGACCGTATGCACCGTGTCCCCGTACCGCTGCCAGATCTCCGCGACCGCCTGGCGGGGGATGGCTCTGGTGCCGTATTGCAGGTCCACATACGGCAATACCCGCGATGTCTCGTGCCACAGCGGAACGGCGCTGGGGGTGTCTGAGGGTGTGGTGACCATGCGGATCAGGTCGTTGAGGGGTAAGGGAACGGCGTTACTCCGCAGATAAAGCCGCATCAGAATTGTGGATGTGTTTAGCATATTTCCATTATAACTGAAATAAGCACCATAAATCCGCTGATACAACTTTTCTCAATGGGCTTATGTGTGTTACGGTGGCGTAACACTTTATGCTGTTGGGGCGGCGGCCCGGATGGTAGATCGCCGACACTAAGGCTATTGCAGATAAAGGATAGCGTTATCCCCCGGCTACGGCTAACTTGCTCCGACATTTTGCTGGAATAGCCTAAATCGGGGGAAATTCTCACAAGCCGACGTAGTTTAACATATTCTTAACAAAAATGCGTTCCAATATGTTTAGACTTTTGATGCGTTATTCAATCGCGCTAGTCTGTAAACTGTAATCCTAAGGAGCTAACTTCACATGAAACGATATTTGGTTGTAATGCTGGTGGTTGTTGCCCTCGCGATGGGTATGCCCTCTGTGCTGGGACAGGGCGAACTCGGGTCTGAGGATAACCCTATTCAGGTGTACTTTGTTCCCTCCGCAGAAGCCCAAACGCTGATCGAGGGTGGTGAGGTGCTGGCCGAGGCTTTGACGGAAGCGACGGGCCTCAGCTTCGAGGTGGCCGTGCCGACAAGCTACGCCGCCACCATCGAGGCAATGTGCGCGGACCCGGAGAAAAGCATGGGGTTCATCCCGGCTGCGGGTTACGTGATCGGCAATGAGCGCTGCGACCTAGAAGTTCACGCTGCCGCCGTCCGCTTTGGTTGGCCGTTCTACTGGGCGCAGTACATCGTCCGTCGTGACAGCGACATCTATGTTTTGGGCGACCTTGAGGGCCGTAGCTGGGCCTACCCGGACAGCGCCTCGACCTCTGGGTTTATCGTGCCGTCCGTAGAGCTTCAGGCCGCTGGCATTACGCCGGGTGAGCAGGTAGAAGCTGGCGGGCACAACCAGGCTGTTCTGGCCGTGTACAACGGTGACGCGGAGTTCGCCACCACCTACTTTAGCCCACCGCTGACCCCCGGTGCAGGCTGGTCCGTTAACGATATGCCGGAACCGTATGACCTGACCGTCGAAGAGTCCTTCGTGACGGACGAGGGCCGTTTGTTTGTCGGCGATACGCGCATCCTTGACGCCCGTTCTGCCGTGGCAGAGCAGGCCCCGGATGTGATTGACGCGATTCGCATTATCTCCATCAGCGCGCCGATCCCGAACGATACCATGTCCTTCGGCGCGGGCTTCCCGGAAGAACTCCGCGCAGAGATCTACGACGCGCTGGTTGCCTTCTCCGACACTGAAGCCTGGGCGGAGTCCGCGTTGGGTGCCGACGATGGCTATAGCTGGACAACCTTGTCGCTGG
>CAYWZS010000032.1:0-39670 GCA_964462905.1 uncultured Anaerolineaceae bacterium | reverse complement strand
GGAGGTACTGTTCGTAGTGGATGACCGCGCCCTGTGGGTGTTTGAGGTATTTCAGCAGTGTGCTCTTGCCAATGGCACGGAAGCCGTAAATGGCATAGCTAGCGGGTTCTGCCGCTGTGACCACCTGCAACACATTACTGATCGCACGTTCCCAACCATAAACACGTCTCGGATCAAACGTCAGCAACATCGTCTTATAGGGATTCAACTTCGATATGTCTTGCGTGTTCATCATTTTTGTCCTGTCGTGTTCCGGTCTCGGTCATCCAAATAATCAGGGATCTGGCGTGTCCCCTCAAGTAACCAACTGTGCATTAGCCCAACAGCAATCTTGTATTCCACTTTGTGTTGTTTGTTTTTCCGGCGGATGACAATCCCCCGGTTGTATACGTCATCTAGCCGCCGCTGCACATCAATTCGATCTACCTTGGTTGTGGTGTCCATATGGGCCTGATACCGCAACACCTTTTCACGAATATCATCAATGTGTGCCCACCGATCATTACTGGTGCCGCACAACTGCGCGATAGTGTTCAACGTCTGCATCCCCAGGTTGTCGGTGGCACTACGGTAGGTGGCAAACCAGTGAAAGGCGGAATCCAGCACACTAATCACGGCCTGCCGCAACACGGCGGGGGTGATGCGGGTGGTGTTGCGGCCCTTTTGTATTTGCATCTGCTTGAACAGCTCGCCGCAGAGGATGTGGACGAAATAGGGGTGGGCGTTCGTCAACCGCATGACAAGGTCTTCGAGGCCGTCCGATAAATCGTAGACATCCTCGAACGGCTCACGGATTAACGAACGGGCGGCCCCTTCGTCTAGCTCACGAATGGCAACAATCTCGGCCCGTTGGGAGGCATTCAGCAGGCGCTCGCCTAGGTCGCGCATCACATGATCGTGTATGCACAACAACATCGAAACTTGCCCCCGGTCGAAGATCGCATGTAACTGGCGGAAGAAAGCAGGGCTGACCTTACTTTTCTCGTGGGCCTCGTGCATCACGGTGAACTCGTCAATAAAGAAGTACAGCCGCCGCCCGATGGCCTGTTCCGCCGTTTGGACCCAGGTTACGAACGTCTTGAGGGGGGCATCTCGGTTGATGTTATGGTGCAGCGACGTTAGCTGCTCACGGTCGGCACGCCGCCGGAGCAGGGGCGCGACAACCTCCGTAGCTTCTGCCAGGATGCTATCGACAAAGGTATACTCTGTTATGGGTGAGGCGTCCTGGGTGTTGTAGAGCACAGGCAACACATGCGGCGTGGTTTCTGGGAGGATGTAACTGGCAAGGTAGTGCATGAGGCTTGTCTTGCCGATTCGCATGTGCCCGTGAATGATGATGAACTTCACATCATCGAGAATGTAGTCCACAACCGTCTGAATTTCGCGCTCTCGCCCGTAGAACATCTTCATATCGCTGACGTGCCGCAAATGAAACGGGTTGCGCTGATGTTGGCGTGTGAGGCCAACCAGTTGCACGCGCTCACCAGGGAACAACTGCCACAGGCGGAAGGTACGTAGCTTTTTCTCATCCTGGAGGGCCTGGAACTGCCGCCGCAGGGCGTCTGGGTAGGATGCTGAAACATCGCTGACGGTCATCTCTAGCTGCGTGAAGCCGTCCTGCACGCTGGACTGGAGTTCGCGTGTGATGAGTTGGAGTTCACCGGTCTGGTTGGCGACCTCATGGACGGCGTTGAGCACCATCAACGGCACCCCACGGCGGCGCATACTGGTTACGACAACATGCACCGCCGTGAGTCCGGTCGTTTGGTCTGCGGTCCAGGCTAACGGGACACCGCCCTTGGGCGCTTCTGGGCTGTCAGTTCGGTGAACGATAACCAACGGCACCTTGCTATCACGTTCCACCAAGCGGCCTACAATCGACACACCGGGATAAATACGTGAGCTGCGTTGCCATTTCTCCTGCTGGGGGGCGTGCATCCAACTCCGCGCAAAGCGCAGCACAGGTTTACGCCCGGCCAACGCCGGGTTGAGCACCCGCACATGTCGCTGCATATCCAGTTCGATCATCTCGGCCACGATTTCATCCGGCGAAAGCTGCCCCTGCGCCACCTGCTCGTAGAGGGCCACCACAGAACAGCCTTGGCTCTTGGCGTTCTTTTCCAGGAACTCGTTGACACGGGACGGGGTGAAACGCATATTGTAAATTTCGGACTCGCGTGCCAGCACCCGGTTGATGGCCTCTCGGCCCCGGTCTGCGGCGGGGATGCCGTCGCGTAGCCGTCGCCGGACGTGGCTACGGGCAGTGCGCGTTTTGGCGGCACGCTCCCAGGCTGGCGACAGGCTTTCATGCGTGAAGTCGTATTCCACACGGATCATGTCGCGGTGGCGGATGATATAGTCGAAGGGCTGAGGCACATCGTTGACGATGAACTTGCGGGCATAGGGGGCGAGGTCCGTGTGGAGTTTGTAGGCGAAGTCTACCAGGGTGGCCCCGCGCCGTAGCGGATACACAAGCTCACCCTTGGGTGTGAAGGCACAGATGCCCTCATCCAGGCCCGTTGTATCGCGAATCCCGACACGGTCGCACAACGCCGGGTCATTCCACCAAGCACCGCTGACCACCGCCCAAGTCGTTACGCCGTGCGCGTTGACGCGTTCCATGTCTGCGGTCATGATCCGAAACTCGACCGCATCCCCTGGAAGGCGCAGGGTGGTTGTCAGCGCCCGATAGCCGTTGAAGGTAGGCTGGGCGATGTTGTCCTGTAAGGGCTTGGTGTTCGACGGCATCCACAGCCGATGCAAAACACCCAACGCCCGGTAACAGTCCTCTTCTGTTAGCACGATCAGGTCTACATGGAGGATGCCCACATTAGCGGGGTCGAAGCGCCGCCCCATCATGCGGGCACGGCGTTCTCGTTCGTAGAGGCGGCCCGGCGTGACCTCCTGCATCCACAAGCCCTGTGTGGGAATATTTGCCGCCCCCATTGCCTTGTCTACTGCTGTTGCTATCTCCTGAAAGGCCGGGTTGTGATGGTTGTAGTAGGCGTCAACGTGGCCCTCATACCGCAGGTAACGGTCGTTGTCCGTTAGCGCCAACGCGAGGTTTGCCATGCTGTGATACAGCTTCCACATGCCCAGCATCTCGAAGAAAGGCACATCCACCGCCAGGGTCTCGGCCCCCCAGGCAGTCCGTAATGTCTCATCCATACGATCTAATAGGGAGATACTCGCAATACGGTCCGCTGCACAGACCAAGGCTGATTCTGCGTCAATGTAGGCGCACAGGTACAGGTCGCGTAGTTTCTCCGCAAAGGCTATGTCAGTTGTCCCCCCACCCCGGCGAACGCTGAAGCTCAACGCACGGCGGGCAATCTGTAAAGTCCGCCGCCCGAACATCAGCGTAAGCTCATCTGCGTTAATGTCACCATGAGCCAGCAGGGGCATCACCAGCGCGGCGACTTGCACACGCTCGCCCATGTTCCACGACAATAGACGCGCTTGCACCTCCGCTGCGTGGCGGACGATGTGCGGATTCGGGATGTGTTGCTCAAGTAGATATTCAGCTTTGCGAATGGGTTCAGCCAGTGTTGGCATCGGCATAGCTTTCAGTTGAGATGCAGACGTTATACACAGGGACCTATGTATATTTGCGTATATAACGACGATGTATACACAGTATATCGCCATTTACGCAAAATTTAACGTAGCTTTTCGCCAATTTTTTACTTTTCGTACAAAATTTACGCATAAAGGTAAATTTTTTTGTCAGAATATGAAAAAAGTAAACGAAATTTGTAAATTTATGGCGTTTTTTACACAGAATTCGTGTGTTTTACCAACGACAACGTAATGCAGTGCATTACAGAAAATCAACAATCCCTGACAATCACATGACAATCGCATAAAGTTGTTGACACTCAAGCTGTTTCACAATAACATACACAAAATGCTCACAAAATAACGCTCAAATATTTTGTGAGTAAGTTAAAAATTACACACAAGCCCAGTTTACAGAGACGATACCATGCTCAATACCACCACATCCACATCTTTCACCGCCGCGCTCGGCCTGCGCGGTTGGGGTGCGCTCGAACCAGCGTTGCTTGCTTCGCTCGCAACACAAGCGCCCCTGTTATTGATTGGCCCGCACGGGGTTGGTAAATCGGAGTTGGTCGAAAAGACGGCCCAGGCGCTCGGCCAGCCATGTCGTCACTATAACGCCTCGCTCATCAACTATGATGACCTTGTTGGCATCCCCATGCCCAACCAGGACGCCACCGCTTTAGAATTTCTAAAGTCACCCGGTAATATATGGTCTGCATCATTTGTGTTTCTGGACGAAATCTCCCGTTGCCGGGCGGACCTCCAAAATCGCCTCTTTAGCATCATTCACGAACGCCGGGTACTAGGTATAGACCTGGAGAACTTGCAGCATCGGTGGGCTGCGATGAACCCCCCTGCCCCAGACGAACTGGACACAGCCAGCAAGCCTAGCAGCTATTACCTGGGCAGTGAACCGCTGGACCCCGCCCTGACAGATCGATTTCCATACATTCTGTCTGTACCCACTTGGGTACAGCTTTCGCCGGAGGACCGCCGCGAGGCGATAAGCTGGCGCGGCGACGGCCCCGTTACCATTGACCCAACGCTGGACCTCCCGGCGCTGGTAGAGGAAACAGCGGCGCTCATCCCAGAGTTGGAGGCCACCTTCCACGAGTGGCTGGGAGATTACATCGTGTGCCTGATGGACCTGCTAGAACAAAATGGCCTGGGCCAGAGTACCCGTCGCGGATACATGCTGGCGCGGTCGGTCGTTGCAATTCACGCCGCCCGGATGGTGTTGGAGGACGAGGACGCCGACCCGGAGATTTCCGCCGAGTATGCGGTGCGCTTCGGAATGCCGGAAACCGCCACGGACACCCCACCCAGCACGGTGAAGCTGGTTGCGATCCACAAACAAGCGTGGGAACTGGCGCAATATATGGAAAACGACGCCTGGCGGCAGGTAATCCAGGAAACCGACCCGGCGCGGCGAGTGGCACTGGCGGATGACCTGGGCTTTGACGACGAGGACATGTCGCAGCTTGTGACCCATGTGCTGAGTGCGGAGGATTCGAACCTGCGGCAGGTGGGGCTGGCGGTGGGCATGTTCATGAAGTTCCGCGACAGCCGCAACCTGGACCCATCCGCGTTTGAGCCGCTGTCGCAGTTGGCCTACCACATGATGCAGCCTGTGGTCACATCATACACGCTCCAGCCAAACACGCCGCAGCTTGCGCTGTGGAACGAGATTGACAACTGGATCAAAGCGCAGGGCAAGCGGGCGCTGTCCGACGTGTTCCGCCTACAACGGAACTTCCTGCTGTACGGATTCCCAGAAACTTGGGAGCAGACGGGATGGCAGGACGCGCTGCGCCAATTCACGGAGGACCTGAGGGTGTTGGGGGTCCACGAAGACGCCTAACGCGCCGCCGATTGCCGGGGGACACTGGTGCAAGTGTCCCCGCCGTTCACCGCCCAAACGAACCGCACCCTACCGAACGGGAAATGAAAAATGTCTTTACTACGCCGTATCGAACAACAAAATAACAACAGCCAGAGTAATAACCAAATGCCTAACAATAACAACAACCAGAACAACAGTTCACCCTTCGGCTCCCGGAACAGCCGGAGTGGTTCGCCGTTTGGCTCCCGCAACAACAACCAGACCAATGACAAGGACAACGCGCCACAGCCAGACCCAAACACCTACCTGACGAACACGCGCACCACGGTTCACCGCGAGATTGTGCGCTTCAGCCTGGAGGGACTGGGCGACCCGTTCTACCGGGTGCTGGGCCACCAGATGAACCCGGACATGGGTGACCTCAACAAGCTGGCGGTCGCGCTGGAGGCGGGCGGGGAGGCCACCCAAGCGTTGATTGACCGGCTGGACACGGACTGGCGCAGCTACGACCTCACCGGGGCAATGCTCATCTTCCGCTTCGACCAAAAACAGACCAAGGCGCTCGCCAAGCCGCTGCCGATGCCGACCCCGATTGTCCCCGATGATGACGAGCTGGAGTATCTCGATATCGACGATGACGACGACGATACCACCGCAGCAGAAAAGCCGTCTACAGCAACGGTGCAGCTCCGGGCGACGGACCCCGCGCTGACGCTCAACGTGTTGGCACGGGCACGCTCCCAGGTGTTGCTGGCAGAGGCCCCGGTGGTGTTCGGCCAAGAGTACCTCAAGCGTCAGATCATCACGGACGACCCCCGGCTAGTGGCAATTGCCCGTGCGACGGGTTGCCTGCCGGACGCCTAGGGCTAGGCCACAGGTGTTGTTGAATAAACCTCACCCCTCCGGTGAGGTCTACCGCAAACAGCCGTTACTTTTATGGTCTGAGAGTATAAGGACGTAGTTTCATCATGTATTCCGTCAATAACTGGCTTGCGATGGGGACACACGCCGAGGCGCTGCGTCCTGATCTCATGAAAAGTCACCAGATTGGGGCGGTGTTGCAACTGGCAAACGCCGCCGAACAACTACAAATGCCGACACTCTATCTACGTGTACATGATGCCACCATCGTTGTCCCCCAAACGATTGATCGTGGCATTCAGTTCATTCACGCACAGCGGCAGTGGGGCCGCCGGGTGCTTATCGCAGACGACAACGTGCGCTCCTGCGCCCCGATGTTTGCCGTGGCCGTGCTCAAGGAAGCCTTGGGGGTCAGCTTGATTGACGCCTATCGCCTAGTGCTGACGGCCCACCCGCACGCCAAACCCCACCCGTTACTGTGGGATTCACTGTGTACGTACTACGCGGACGAACCGCCTTACGGAATGCTGTGGTTTCAGATTAACGCTCTCCTGCGGGGGGGCACCGCCTAGCACCACCCTATTTGACAGGTCCCGCCGTGCGCGTGTGCGGCGGTTGACCATCCAACAATATTCTTCTTTTCTAACCCCTACCGCATGAGGACAATCATGATACGCAAAGCCAGTTCCAAGCACCGCAACTACATCACCCGCCGCCTGTTGCGCTCGATGCCCGCCAGCAAGTTCGAGATGCAAACGTTAACCCGCCTTGCCGGGATCGTGATTACGCCGGATGTGCCGACGGCCAGCGTTGAGTGTAAGCGCCACCCGCGTATGCTCATCAACCCGCAGTTTGTGGCGGACAACTGTCCGCATGATGAACACCTGTTCCTGCTGGTGATGCACGAGTTGTGGCATGTGCTGTTGGCACACACGCGCATGTACCCGGTTTCCACCCGTGCCCACAACATCGCCTTCGACGCGATCATCAACGCCGGGCTAATGGCGAAGTTCCCACATCCGGAGTATCGTGGTTTCTTCGACAAGATGTACAAGGCGGACGAGTTCCCGTATTGCCTGTTACGCCCGCCGGAGGGCTGGCCGAGCAACCCGGTTTACCCGGAGGTCGGCCCACCAGGGACCAAGGCAATCCTGGAAAGGCTGTACCCGCCGTTCAACTACCGCCCCTTCCACAGCCAGCGCCCGATGTACGAGGAAATCCTGAAATTACTGTTGGACAGTGGTATGAACCTGGATAACCTGCCGATCATGTTGCTGGGGAACCACGACAGCCCAGCCCGCCACCCGGACGGCTCGCCCATCAACGACCCATTCATGAAGGAGGCGGTCAAGAAGATGGCGGACAAATGGCCGAATATGATGATGGATGGGCGCGGCTACGGGCGTAACATGAACAAGTGGCAGGTGGATGTCGCGACGGACTACGACAATGCCCGGCGTGCTTTCTCCCGTGTGTTGAAGAAAGCACTTGCGCAGGAAAAAGGCCGTAGCCTGCGCCGGGACAAAGTGGAGATTATCGTCAACGGGGCCAACGGTGTGATCCCCAACCCGCATGACCGTTACAACGCGGTCCGGCGTGCGCTGAACGACCAAAGCCTGCTCTACAGCCAACGCACGCCCATCAAGGTTCGTATCCCCGAGAAACCCACACTGGCGCATGTTTATCTGGATGTGTCGGGGTCCATGCGGCGCATGTTGCCGCACCTGCTGGGCTTGCTCATCCCCTACGCCCGGAAGCGCGAGGTGAAGATCTTCCAGTTCTCCACCCAGATTACGGGCCTGACCGTGCCGGATTTGGCCGGGGGCAAGCTCACCACAACGGGCGGTACCAACATCAACTGTGTGTTAGAGCACATCGTCAACAGCGAACGCCAGGTGAAGAAGGTGCTGCTGGTCACGGACGGCGAGGTGGGGTCCCCCAAGAAGAACCTGCGTGATCAGATTGAGGAACTCGGCACGATCATTCACGCGGTACTGCCAAGCGGCTGTGTGATGCACCCGGCCTCGGAACCGCTGATGGAATCGGTTATCGAACTTCCCCCCGCTGGTTGATGTCAGGGGATCGCGAAAGGCTCAACCCCCAGTCCTCCCTCATGAATAGGGAGAACATAACCATCCACAACGGTTCTTACTAGGACCACAAAAGTGGCTGCTTTTTTGCGCCAACCCTCACCCCTGTTCGCTGCGCTCACTGCCCCCATTTGAATGGGGAAGGATCGCCGAAGGTTCAAGAGGGGTGAGGGTTCTTCGACGACAACTTGGAAGCTGGCCTTAAGGTACCAGACCCTGCGTAATCAACACGTTCTTTATCCCCCCACATCTTGATCGGCGTCGTCCTCTAGCGGCACCTCGAACGTCTCCAGGATAAGTGTCATCATCATGTAGACGCCGACGATAGCAATCACATCCAGCAACTGCTGGGGGCGGAGGTGGTTTGCGAGCGCGTCCCGTGTTTCGGGGAGGATCAACTGGCTATGAAAGCACTCGTCTACGGCCTGCATCAGCAAATCCTCCAACGGACCGATCCCGGACCCCACGCGCACGCGCTCAATCTCGGCGTCAGTCATGCCAACCGCCTTACCCCGCGCCACATGATGCACCCACTCATACTGCACGGCGCACAAAAACGACGTTCGCAGGATGATGATCTCGCGCAGGCGGGGGTCCAAGTCCGTTCCCCGGACGATGTAGTTACGGAAGGGCGCGTAGGCCCGGAAAAGCGCCGGATGGTTCGCCAACACCTGATGGATGTGTAGCGGCACGCGCAATTCCTCGCGGGCCTCAGCAAGTTCGTCCGGCCACTCCTCCGGCGGCAGGGGCGTTAACACGCGGCTACCACGTCTGGAACAGGACGGAGACAAAGCACACGACGGACAGCCCACCCAGGAAGAAGGCCAACGACGCGTTTTGCTCGCGAATCAGTTCGCGCTTGATGTAGCCCAGGGCGCTCTCGTCGTTCTCACGGCCCATGACGCGGTGTGCAATAATGAAGGACGCCCAGCTAAACGCCCACCCCATGACAAACGCCCCAGCAATCCAGGCCGCGCCGCCGATAATGGTGGGGACCACCGTCGGGCTATTGGAACTGGTGGTGAACATCCCCACGAAAAGCGCCACGGTGATCGACACAATGAAGAAAGTCGCCCCAACCGCCGAGTTCTGAATGACCTCGATTTCCTTGACGAGCTTCTTCGGTGGCAGGCCCAACCAGGCCATCAAGCCAATGCTCACCCCCTGTGAGACGATGATGGACAATATGGACCATCCCAACGCGCCCAATACCTGCAATGCAATGTCGGTCATCCGGCTATCTCTCCCTGTTCTGTGGCAAAATCAAAAGTCGATGTTGAGTAGACGCTGATCTGTTCCGTAGGTAGCGGGTAAGTGTGCAGCGTCCACCAGCGTAGGCCCACCCCCTGCACAGCCCACATCACCCGCGTGAGCGGGATGTGGCCGTGGGTTTGCGGAAACGTCACCTGTAGCATGTTCTCCGGCGGGACGACAGGGATCTCCCAGTTCGCCTCGCGGAAGCCCACGCGCCCACGGTAAGCACCGTCACCGACAGCGTGGTTATCCATGCGCGTGAAGGCGTAGTGATAGTTGCTATCTCGTTCGGCCTCTGGCGTACAGGCCAACACCTCGCTGAAGAACGGCACACCATCCCGCGAGCAGACGAGCGCGTGGCTCTCACCAATGATGTTGACGGACACATCCACCACGCCGACCCGCACGTCTGCTGACGCTAACACCGTCATCTCGAAGCGCGGAGGGCCGTCGAACAAAGCCAGCACCAGCTCGCGAGGATGTTGATAGACAGCTTCCAGGGACACGGTGTTACCTCCGCAACGGACAAATCACACTCTTCAATATGGACCATGTCGCGGAACCGCGCAACGAGGCAGGCACAGCCCCACGCCCAACCCCCCGATTGTTGGGGGGCGCGTCCTAGGGCAGCAGCAGCACATCACCAGGGAAAAGGCGAGACGGGTTTGGCAGGTCATTGAGCGCGACAATCACCTGCACACTCACACCAAAGCGCGTGCCGATGGTGTCCAGCGTATCGCCCGGCTGCACAACGTATTGACGCAACGTCAACGGGCTTTGTTGGGCAGGCGGGGCAGCGGTCGCCTGCGGTGCTGGGGTCGCTTGTGGTGCGGACGGCTGTGCCGGGTTCGTGACCGGGCCACCCGTGCCGAAGGTCGTCCCGACGCCCGGCGGCAGGAAGATCACCTGTCCACGGGTGAGGCTGTTCGGGTTCGGGATGGTGTTGACGGCCAGAATATCGGCTACTGTCGTGTCGAAGATGCGAGCGATGCGCGTCAGGCTATCGCCGGGGAGCACGGTATAGGTCGCAAGCTGCGGGGTCGGCTCTGGCGTGGTCGCGTCGATCACGCCTACCGTTGCGTTGTTGGGTGACAGTGGGCCACCTGTGCCAACGGTGGTCGTGCCCACCACCGGGATCGTCAAAACCTGCCCAGCAAACACGGTGTTCGGGTTGCTGAGGCCATTGGCGACCAGCAAGGCCTCCAGGCTCACATCAAAACGCGCTGCAATCGAGGACATCGTATCCCCGCCGCGCACGACATAAATTTGCGTTTGCGCCAGGGCCGGGAACGCCAGCGTCAGCGCCAACACAACCACAATCATCACCACCAGTCCACGTCGAAGCATGTTGTTATCCTTTATGTGTAAACAGGCGAAACTGCTCTCAATCATAATCCACCCCACGCCAGAACACAAAACGCGCTAGGCGTCTCCTAAACACACGACCCAGCACACCCGCTATTCAATCAACCCGTTTTCGTGGATGAAGGCCGCGAACATCTCCGCCTGCCGCCGGAGACCGCGCTCGTTGAGGTGAATGCCGTCGTTAAACCACTCGTCGGGGTTGAACTCGAACTCCGCGTCGAAGTCATAGACGTGCAGCCCGTCGTACTGGCCCTCAAAGCCACGAACAACGGCATTGTGCTCCTCCTGCCCCCGCGCCAACGAACGATCTAGCTCGGAGCCGTTGTTGTAGTGGTCGCGGTCGTAGGTCTGCGTGGCGACCATCACCGGGAGGCCGTGGGCGTTGGCGATACCGTAGATGCTAATCAGGTTACGCTCAAAGTAGATCGGCGGGTTGGCGTCCAGGCGTCCAGCGTAGGTCGGCACAGTCACGCTGTTATCACACAGGTTAGCGGGCTGCCCCCAGAACTGAAACGTATTGGGGTCTTCTATCAAGCCCAGTTGAATCTGCATAAAGCGGACGGTTACGCTGGGGTTGAGGGCAGGGGCCACCGGGTAAACAATCGCATCATAGCCGATGCCGCGCACGGGATTTTCACCCCGGTAGCAGTCCGGCTGGGACCAGCGCAGTACGGTGTCGTTGATGCTGTGGTAGACGATGACCATATCAGGATCGGTATCCAGGCCACGCGTCCCCATGTTCACGAATGAGTTGATGGTGCGGTAGGCATTCACCCCGGCGTTGACGATCTCGACGTTCTGGTAGCCGTAGTCATCGCGCAGGATAGTGACCAACTGTGCCGGGTAGTCATCCCCCTGTTCAACGAACTGGCCGAAGGTGGTGGAGCCACCCAGCGCCAAAATACGGAAGGTATCGTCCGGCTTGGGAATCGCCACCGGCGGATTGCGGAAGCCGCGCTCGTTCACGCCGTCCTCACCGGGGACCGCGCCATAGCCGACGTGTGGCAACGGGATAATCTCGGTGTTGGCGAGCGTCACCTCCGCTGCGGGGGCCATGTAGCGCAGGTAGTCCTCACGCGGGGCCGCCAGCCCGAACCACAGGCGCATCCCGCCCTCTAACAACCCGAACGACAGCAGACTCCCGAATAGCACCAGTTCAATCACGCTCGTGATCTGTCGGCTACGGCTGGCCGCCGGGTTCTGTCCCGTGAGCATCATCCCCGCGCCGACCAGTGTCACCAGTAAGAAGGCCGCCGCGCCAACCAGTACCCAGGGCTGCCCAGCGTAGACGGTCATCGGGACGGCGACCTCTGCCGCGTCACCCATCTGGGGTTCCACACGCAGGGTCGGCTGGCCTTCCTCGCGTAGGCAGACGGCCCGTGACCCCTCACCCGGCACGCCCACCTCATTGACGTAGATCGCCCGCACGCCCTCCACGGCCCACGACAGGTCCACACATACGTCCAGACTCCACACCACCTGGTCCGCAACCGTAACGGACCCGGTGGCACTCCCAACGTTAACAGGCGTCGTCTGTGAGAAGGGAACCATAGGGACCAGGGCCAGCACCGCCAATCCGACCACCCCGACTAGAAAGGCGATCATCGCTCTGGATATACGCATGTGTGGGTTATTCCCTTCGGTTTTATCTAACAGGTAAATGGTTCATAACCAGCGGTCAGGGCGTGCCCAGCCCCTACGATGTGGCCGCAGTCACCCGCACCGTCGCGACCTGTGCCCGGTCGCCGTCGGCACCCACCAGCGGGAACGGGTCGTCTGCTGAACGATAGTCGTAGATGCTCACGCCCAGGGTATAGTCACCGGGGAACAACTCACACGGAATCGCCAGCGTCCGCAGGTCCACAACCAGTTGGTCCAGTTCCCACTCTGTTGACGGAACCACACTTAACTGGCTATCGTTACGAGCGACAATCGCGCCGTTTTCATCTAATAACACCAAGCTAAGACTAGCAGGTACCGGGAGTTCTAGCGGCTCCCCCAACGACCACGCGCCGACCACATCCAACGACTCACACGCCGCCACCTCGTTCGCGACAATCAGGCGGCGCATTTGTAGGTCCGGCACGAAGGTCGCCAGCGGTTCGGCGTCGGACTCGCGCTGGACGTAGAGCCGTTGCTGGAACGGCACCCCCTGGCGTGTCTCGTAGGTGCGCTCAACGTAGGTGTAGTCGTCCGCGAACAACCGCGTTAGATCAATCTCGTGATAGAGGCGACCGGGGTGTTGTGCCTCCTGGTAGACATACCAGAATAGCGGCGCGTCCCCCACGAAGTCCCCCACATGCTCGTCCAGGTCCGGGGTAGCGCCCGTGAAGAAGTTCGATAGATCGTCCGTGTAGCGCCCGCCGTCTAGCGGCGCAACGTGCAAAACTTGCTCTGGAGCAATCCCCGCTAATAGCCACTTCTGCGTGTTGAAGTTGATCCCCGGCTGGTGGGTCGTCTGGATGATCGGCAGCGACGACTCCAAGCCATCCGCGAACATATTGATGGCCTCATGGTCCGCGAACATGGCAACCTCGTAGTAGGAGATGCGGTCTACGTCCACATTGAGCATAACACATTCGTCCAAGTGCATCTGTTGCACGTCGCGATGATAGAGGTAACGTAGGTGGCATGGTTCGTTTACCAGTCGCACGTCATTTTCGCGGTTGTGGTATAGCAGGCTGTAGGTCGCCGGGACGAAGCGCACCGCCAACACACTCAGGAGGGCACCCACCGCCAGCATGAGGACGGGATGCAGCCAGCGCAACCGCAAGGGGACCGTCGTGACGACACTCGCGAACAAGCCGACAAACGCCGCCCAAAACACGCTTGATGTCGTGATGTAGCGGGTGTACATGGCCGTCCCAAACCCGGTTTCCTGCTCATCGCCCAAGCTAATGAGCACGCCCTGTAACAGCGCAAAAGTCGCGGCCAGCCCCCAAGCAACGACGGCTTTCGTGTGCCGGGTCGCCCACCACAGATAGACGCTCATCCCCGCAAAAAAGGCCATCCCCAGGTAGCCGATGTTGCGGGCGGTTTCGGGTTGCGTCCCGGCATGGAACATGCGCCCCAGGTACACCGCGAGATACGGCAGCAAAATCCGCAGGTTTTCCGGCGAAATGGTGTTGCCCTCGCCCGCCACCTGGAGGTAGCCGGACTGCACATAGAGCACCGTCCCAACCGACGACGCTAACCCCACAGCCAACAGCGCATAAGCCCACCAAGCGCGATAGCCGCGATAGACCAGCGCCAGGAACACCAGCCCCCAGGCAACCAGCCCAGACGTGAACGACACCCCCGCCAACAGCGCCAGCACGAACGCCAGCGCCAAGGTGCGCGGTCCACGCGGCAACATCAACACCACAACGCAGGCCGCAAGATTGAAGAAAATTAGGTAAAACTGCGAAATCCCCTCATAAAGCGCGAAAATCGTCATGTTACTGAGGGGGAAGTAGACGATACCCATCAGCGGCCAGGCCCACAGCGCCCGCCGCCCCAACGTGTGCAGCGCCAACAGCCCCATCACCAGATACCCGGCGAACGCCACCCCCCACGCGACCACGCGCCCGGTTGAGATGTTGAATTCCGTCAGATGATAGAGCGCCCAAGTCGTGAGGTGCATTGTCACGTAGGGGTGGCGCTTGGGCTGCTCGAACAGGTCATCCAGCCCGAACTCGCCCTCAGACATGGCCTCCACCTTCAACAGCGAGTTAAATGAAGTGTCCGAGCGGGGTAGGTTGGCGTTGGTGTGAACCACCATAAACAGCATGAGCGCCGCTGGGATGAGCGCCGCCATCACGCCAAGCAGGTCCGGCGGGCGCAGGTCAAAGCGGCGCTTGGTGGCCGTTTCCAATTGCATAGGCTGCTGGGCTTCCCTGTTCGCGCTCTCGTGCATCGCCTGCGTCATTCGCCCACCGTGATCGTTTCAATTTCCGCCAAATCGACCGCTGCCGGGGACGCCTCACCATCTCGTGCGGGGATCAAACGCACACCGTCGCGGTAGTCGTAGACCCCCAGCCGGAGCGCGTAGTCCCCCGGCAGTAGCTCACACGGCACCTCCAAACGGCGCTCGTCCAGGTAGCTTTCGCCGGGTTGCCAGCTTCCCGTCGGCGTGAGTGAGAGTTGGCTATCGGCACGGGCTACCGTCTCATAGTCCCACACCCCCAGCCCGGTGATGCGGTCTAACGTCATGGTTGCGCTGTAGCCGTCAATCAGGTCGTCGCGGTCCGTTTCCCAGAAGCTCCGCACGGTGACGGTCCCGCAGGCATCTAGGCGACCCTCCAATGGCGAGTACCCCACCAGCCGGAACTGGTCGCCAAACGTCACCGGATCATCGGTCACGAGGTCCAACCGTTGATAGCGCGTCACCGTGAAGGCAACATCCTGGCGAGTGGTATAGGTAAAGCGTGTCGGTAGGTGGTCCGTCAACGCGACAAAGGGCGACCGCCCCAGGGGGGCGGTGCCTGCCCGTTGCACGGTCCAGAAGGCGTCTGTTTCCGCGAGTGTCGCCGTGAGCGCGTCGGTGTCCGTCACATAATTGGGCAATGTCGGCTGGCCGCCATAGATGGATTCGGGCAGCGTGGGTGTGATGTGATGCTGATAGTCGTCCGGCACACCATCTAACAGCCAACGCCCGATCTGCCAGTTCTCCCAACCGCGTTCGCCCATCACCACCACAGGATCACCGACATCGTAGGTTGCGCCGAGCAGGTTATCCGCCGGGAAATCCGCAAACAACGCCAACTCGAAGTAGGCCAACTCGTTAAACTGCCCGATGTCCCACAGTTTGCAGTCCGGCTCGTTGTTGACGGCGACGGAATCCTGAATGTAGAGAAACCGGAGGTAGCAGCGTTCTTCGAAGGACCGAAACTGTTCGATCTCACGCGCCAACGAAGCAACATTGCCCGGCACGTACAAGACCGCCAGCCCCGCCGCCACGACCAAATTCGCCAACGCCGCACCATAGCGCCACCACACAAAACCACCCCTAGCGCGGACAATCACGATAACGCCGGACACGATCAACCCCACCCAGAAGAACCCGGTTGGCGTGATATACCAGGCGTTGAGCGCCGCTGTCTCGCCAATCGCGCCGCCACGAGAAGCGCCAATCAACAGCATTGTGAGGACACTGTACCCCGCCACCGGGAGCCACAGCCGGAAGAAACGCCAGTCGCGGTCCCCAAGCGCAATCACGGCCAGATTGAGGACAGTCAACGCCAGCACCCACGTCCCGACCCAGACCGCGCCGCCAACATGCTCGCTACTGAACATGTTGCCAATCATCGCCAGCGCAAAACGCCCCGCCGCCAACGGACTGCCCAACATCACGCTCGGTGCGGCGGTGGATTCCGTCTCGCCGACGACGACCCCCGCCGTGTTTAGATAGGCGAACACGGCCACAGCCCCCAGGCCAATCACCGCGAAGTACGGCCACGGTCGGCGCGTTGGCCGCAAGACCAACGACAACACCAGCAACGGCCACACGAGGAACCCCTGCCCATGCGAAAACGTCGCACATACAGCCAGCATCAGCACGACCGGGAGCGCCCACCGTCCATCACGGCGCACCACCAGCACCGCCGCCAAGGTGAGCGCCTGCGTCATGAACCACACGCCGTTGTAACCCAGCAGCCAATTTGCGTTCTGTTGGACGGAGAAGTACACCAGCGCCGCCGGGAACACAACAAGCGGCAAGGCGCGGGGTTCGGCCTGCCACGCCAGCGCCATCAGCGCGGCAAACGTCCCCACAGCAATAATCAGAATCACCACTGTCTCCACCGCAAGGTTCCAGCGCGTTGTGAGCGTAACAGCCGCCGTCAACAGGTGCGAGAGTGGCGTGAGGTGGCCGCTGTAGGGCGTGAACAGCATATCCCACGTCAGGCGGCCCTCACTGGTCGCAATCGCAACCGGGAGTGAGCGCGTGGCCCAGTCCAGGCGCGGGAAAGCGGTGTAGTGTTCCGCGACATAACGCAGCAAATAGACCAGTGGGGCCAGCCCCAGCACGACCCCCGCGAGATTTCCCGGCTGTTTGAGCCAACGGATCATTCGACGGCCACCCGTTCGATTTCTGCGAGGTTAAGTTCAAGGTTCACGTCTACCCCCTCACCCATTGGGTTCAGCCGCACCTCGTCGCGGTAGTCGTAGACGCCCAGCCGTAGCGCGTAGTCCCCCGGCGGCAATTCACACGGCACGTCTAGGCGGCGCTCGTCTAAATAGAGTTCGCCCGGTTCCCAGGCTCCCGTCGGCGCGAGCGACAATTGGCTGTCTACCCGCGCCACCGTCTCGAAGTCCCACACGCCCGGCCCGGTGATGCGATCTAACGTCATGGTCGCGCTGTAACCGTCAATCAGGCCGCCATCCGTCGTCTCCCAGAAGCTCCGCACGGTGACCGTGCCACAGGCAGCCAGCCGCCCGTCCAGGCTGGTGTATCCGGCCATTTGAATATTGTCGCCAAAGGCTATCGGCGTGTCGGTCACGAGCTCCAACCGTTGATAGCGCGTAACAGTGAAATCAACATCTTCCGGGGTCGAATAGGTGAAGCGTGTCGGCACGTAGTCGGCAGCCTCCAGGGTCGCCCACACGCCTGGGACCACCGTCTCTGCGTCCGCCCGGCCCACCAACCAGAAGGCATCCGCGCCGTCTAACGCGGCCAACACAGTTTCGTGATCGGGGTTCCACAGCGGATTCGGGACGGTTGGCTCACGGTACGGGTAGTCGGACACGGGCGGTTCCGGCGCGATGTTCAGCAGGTCATCCGCCGCGACCCCATCCAACAACCACTTGTTCACATGGTAGTTGGCCCAGCCGTTAACGCCCTCGACAACGACCGGGGTTCCTGGCGTGTAACGGTCCCCCAATAGGTTGACGCGAGGGGTATCCGCGAACATCGTCAACTCATACAGCGACAACTCGTTGACCAGATGCACGCCCATAATCAGCTTGCAGCCCTCCGCGAACAGCGGCACACTGTCCTGAATGTAGAGCGCACGCATATAACAATCCTCGGTGATGTCCTTTTGTTCGTCGTAGTAGGGCTGGTTGAGGGAAATCACCACACTTGGCCCGAACAACACAGCGAGAAACGCCGCGCTCAGGATGTTGCCCGCCGCCAGCAAACGCAACCAGCCACCCTTTGCGCTGGCATCCGCCACGACGACCGCCCCGGATACGATGACCGCTGTCCACAAGAACACCGTCGGGGTGAGGTAACGCGAGGCCAACGCCGCCCCAATCCCCTCTGGATAGGTGTTATAGCGCGTCAGCCCGACCAGCGCAACCGTCCCCAGCGTGTACAGCGCCAACGTTAGCCACACCGCCGCCGCCCGCCCATCGCCGCGCCCCCGCCACAGGTAGAGCAAGTTCACGGCCAGCAGGACCAACGCCAACACCCCCACCCGGAATGCCGGCATAATCTCATGGGAGACAAACATGCTCCCCAGCATCACCACCGCAAAGCGGATGCTCTGCCCTGGCGCAAAGACATTAACCTCTATCATGGTCTGCCCCGCTGCTGCTGCCGCACTCACCGCCACGCCGGAAAGCTGAATATAGCCGTATACGCTGGCCGCGCCCACGAGAACCCACAGGGCATACCCCACCCAACGCCGATACCCCACCCCCCACAGCAACACAGCCAACGCCGGGAACGCCAGCATCCCGTTGCCGTGAGAGTAGACCGCCAACACAGCCAGCACCAACGCCCCCAGCAAGGGCCACACCCCCACCGGGCGCAGATAGAGCAGCAGCACCGCCCCCAGAAAGAACACCTGTGGGAAGAACCACGCACTATGCAGGCTGATGTACCAGTTGTTATTCTGGTGTAGTGAGAAGTACAGCACAGAAACCATCACCACGACTGCTGGCGCAATCCCCGGATGCGTGCGAGCAATCAGCCACACCAGCAACCCGAACCCAGCCACAGCAAGCGCCACAGTGATGTAACTCGCCAGGATCACGTCCCAGCCTGTTGTGAGCGTCAGCACCATCGTCACCAGATGCGAGAACACCGTCACCTGACCGATCATCGGCGTGAGCAGATCCGCCGGCCCCAACGCGCCCTCCGCCGTCGCAATCGCCACAGGCATACTCCGCACGAAGTCATCGCCCCGGGGGAAGTTCGCGGCGTGGGCATCCATGAAGATCAGTAATAGGACGAAGGGTGCGGCGCTGAAGGCCACCGCTGCCAGGTTGAGGGGCCGCCCCAGCCAGTCGAACACTGCACGCATTGGTTTGGTTTGCCTCGTGCGGCCTGCAAAAAATCAACGCGGCATTTTACCCCGCCTGTCTACGGAACGAAATACGGTATTTGCAAGCTAACGGAAGTCGTTGGTATCCTGTAAACGGCGGATTCCACCGAACAGGACACCATATGGCAACCTATCTCACCACGGGTGGGGCCGGGTTTATCGGCGCACGACTGCTCGAAAAAGCGCACCCTCACCACACCCTACATAACATCGTCCACACACGCCCCACGGCCTACGGGACAGATCACCCGGCCTCACTGACAGACGCCGACGCAGTCAAACAGGCTGTCACAGCAACCGCGCCGGACGCAATACTGCATCTGGCGGCGGCAGGTGTCGCCCGTGGCAAGCAAGACCTCGGCCATATGCTGTCCGTCAACGTGCTGGGCCTCCAGGCCATGCTCGAAGCCGCCGTCACGCTCCCAGCACCACCGCATATTGTCATCGCCGGGTCGTGGTTCGAATACGCGCCGGTGATGGCCCCACGCCCACTTACCGAGGGGGATCGGCTATCGGCCAAGCTGCCGTACAGCGCGAGCAAGATCGCAGCGGCAATCGTTGCCCAACACTATACCCACCGGGTTCCAATTACAGTGCTACGGGTGTTCAGCGTGTACGGGGTCGGGGAACCGTTGCCGCGCCTTGCGCCCTACATCGTCCAGCAGACGCTCCACGGGACGCCAGTGGACCTCACCGCCTGCGAGCAAGTCCGCGATTACCTGGACGCCGATGAGGTGGCCGTGGGCTTTCTGCGGGCGGCAGCAAATCCCCCCACGGACGGCGAACTGCGCGTGCTGAACCTGGGCACCGGGCACGGCATCACATTACAGGATTTCGTGGCGCAGATCGGGACGGCGCTGACCGATGCGGGTTATACCCCACGCTTCAACTTCGGGGCGCGGCCCTACCGCGAGGACGAGGCCATGCACGCCGTCGCAGATGTGACGAGGCTACGGGAGACACTCGGTTGGGTGCCCACCACCACCCCAGCGACGGGGATTCCGCGAGCAGTGGCGGCACATCTGGCGGCGCTAGGCTAGGAAATGCGGGGTAACATCACACAGAAGATGGTGCCTGTCCCCACCTCGCTGGACACGGTAATCCTCCCGTTGTGTTTTTCGATGATGCGCTTGAGTGCATTCGACCGCGACGCAAGGCGAGCCTTACTCGCACGCCATCACCTGATTAACCTGCTTGCAAGTGCAGAGAACAAATTGGTCACACTCGCAAAATTACTGCGAGAACATTCTCACGAAAGTATGCTGATCTTCACCGAGAATAATGATGTGGTGTATCAGATTTCACGACAGTATCTCATTCCTGCCCTCACCCATGAAACCGATTTGCTGCACACACGCTGGAATAGCTGAGTTATCCCCGGTGTATCAGCTATTTAGTCGGTCTCTGTGCTGCTGATACCAAGCGATAGTCTGTGCGACAGCGTCCAGGTGGGGGGTATGGTTTGCCTTAAATGCCGCCCGGAACTTGCTATCATCCACGCGGAAGGGTTTCTCCCACTGGTACATCATCTCCGGGAACTCGCGTAAAATCGGCGTGAAGATACCTATCAGCCGCGCCATGAAGCTGCCTATCGTGCGTGTTTGAATCGACTGACCGATTTCATCTTCAAACAAATCGACAAGTTCACGGGTACTGAGAGTTCCGGCGCAGGGCAGATGCCACGTCTCACCGAAAGCGTCATCATTCTGACCAAGCGTGACCAGACCGCGTGCAACATCACACACATAAATAAAGTCGTGCGGTTGCTGTATATCCCCGAAGAAATTCGCTGTTCCGCCAGAAAATACTGCCTCAAAGAACATATCTCCGAACATCGATGCACTGCCGCCACGTGCGCCGTAATAATCCGACGCACGTCCAATAGCCACCGGGAACGGTGCATCTCGTAGCATCTGTGCGATATAGGCGCGTATCTGACCTTTGCGTGTGGTAGCATTCTCCGGCATATCTTCGCGCAGCGGCCGACCGTCTGTATCACCATACATATACAGATTATCCGCAAATACCACGCGGGTATCTGTGCCGGTTAGACCATTAATGAGGCCGGTTATCAGCGGCGGAAACTGCTGCGGCCATTTGTCATAGGGCGGTGCTGCACACAGGTAGACCGTATCCGCAGACCCGGCAGCCCGGCGCACCTGCTGCGCGTCGGTGAGGTCCGCGGCAACGACCCGCACGCCTGCGGGCAGGGTGTCGTGTACCTCACCACTGCGGTTGACTAGGGTAACGGGCGTATTCCCCTGCTGAACCAATTCATCCATGACTGCTAGACCGATAGCTCCAGTACCGAAGATAACACGCATGATGTCTGCTTTCTGTTATATGAGAAGTCGATCTCGATAGAGAGGCGTGTGTCTGCCACGCCTATCTATGTGTGTGTACGTCAGATATGACCTGTCGGTTGCATCCGCTCTAACTTTATCAGGTGCAACCTGACTTCAGGAGACAAGGGTCAAGCATATTCGTTGGTACGAAATTACCACGAGAACATTCTCATGAAAGTGTACTAATCTTCACTGAACTCGACTTTATCCATTTGGCAGACGAAACAAAGTGGACAAGCTCAGCCGACCTCAATCATCACAAAAAGGTGTGTATGCCGAACTTGCCCATAGAAATGATAATCCTGATGTAACCCTTTATGTCAGTGTTCAGTGAACGGACGTGGGATTGGGTAAAGGTGTTGGTGGTCGGTGCGATTCTCACGCCAGGAACACGCTATGAATGAGGTCCAAGCGGTTTTGATCGGAGAGCACTTCCAGGTTGGGCTTTTGATCGGCTTGTGACATGTTTTCTATCTCTCAAAAACATTTATGCTTAATTCATTGATGCTACAGAACATAAATACCCATTACAATTGCGAACCATCTAACTCAACGCCATCACGCCTAACCTCACACGGCCTTCATCCGCCGTTGCGAACGCACTCACGCACAGCCGCTACGGTACATGCAGCACTTGCACATATTATTAGGTACTTTACCACATGAGAAAACTCGCACACCTTATCCTGCTACTCGCCCTCGCGACTAGCCCAACAATTTACGCTAGGGAGGCCCCCATGTTTACCAACGCGACCGACCTACTTGCCGACAACCCGGTTCAACTCAACTACGGTGTCGCCGTGACCGACCATGACGGTGACGGATCATTCGAGGCGGTGGTGGCCGGGTTCGGCTTCCCCAACCTTGTCCTGAAGTGGGACGGAGAGAAGTTCATCGACATCGCCGGCCCCACCGTGGCCGACCGTGACCGCCGGGCCATTGGGGTGGCGGCCTGCGACGTAGACGGGGACGGCTACGAAGAACTGTATGTGCTGAATACGGACACCTTCAGCGGCGAAAAACAGTTCAGTGATCGGCTGTTTGACCGGGTAGGCGACGACTTTACAGACCTTTTCTCGTTAGAACAAAACGCCGCTGTGTTGAACCAGATTGCCGGGCGGAGTGTCGCCTGCGTAGACCGCTTTGGCACGGGCACCTATGCCGTGATGGTTGCCAACTATGGCGGGCCCATGAAGCTCTACGAGATGAACGAGGACGGTCAACTGACGGACGTGGCCCCAGCAGCAGGCGTGAACCTCGTCACGGGTGGGCGTGGCTTGGTGTCACTCCCCCTCGTCACAACGCGCATGGACATCTTCGCGGGGAACGAGCGCGGGGCAAATTTCCTGTTCCGCAACAACGGCGACGGCACGTTCACGGACGTGGCGATGGAGGTCGGCATCCCCGACGCAGCCCAGAATGTGCGCGGGATTGCGCCGTTAGACCTCAACCGCGACGGCGTGCTAGACCTAGCCTATGGCAATTGGGAGGGACCACACCGACTGGTGGTGAACAACGGCTTACAGCCCTGGGCGGACATCGCACCGCCTGCCCTGGCCGCGCCAACGCGCATCCGCACGGTGGTTGCCGCCGACTTCGACAACGACGGCAAAGAGGAATTGTTCTTCAACAACATCGGCCAACCGAACAAGCTGTTCGGCTATCGCGACCGGGACTGGGTACAACTTGATATTGGCGATGCACTGGAACCGAGCGGCCTGGGAACGGGCGCAGCCGTCGGCGACTTCGACGGTGACGGTCGCCTAGAACTCATCGTGAGCCACGGCGAGAGCGGTGCCCAGCAACTATCGCTCTACCACACCCCCAAGAACGACAACCACTACCTGCGCGTTCTCCCCCTTACCCAGCACGGCGCACCCGCACGCGGGGCTGTCGTGACCATCCAGACGGCGAACGGGGGACAAATCCGGGCGATTGACGCCGGAAGCGGCTACCTGTGCCAGATGGAACCCGTGGCGCACTTCGGCCTGGGCGACCTGACCACAATAGAACAGGTCACGGTGCGCTGGCCGGACGGCACAACCGCGACGATGACCGATATGATGGCAGACCAGATGATACGCATCGCCTATCCGTCGTAGCACTGGGAAACGCAAAGCCACACAGCGATACACTGTGTCTGTGGTTGTCGTCACCCGCTATTATAGTCGTGTGTGCATTAGGCGTTACATCCCGCCTGTGACGCTCATCCAGGCCGTCACAGGCATCCTCGTGGTACAATAAGCACCGCATCGCAAGTCTGAAGGACAAAAACAATATGGCATTGAATCTTATCGCGGTTACGCCGGAGAACTTCGACCCGGACCTGCATCAGCTACCGACCGCCGGGGAATTGTTGCTGGCGGGCGCACATGTCAAAATCGACTTCGAGGGGGTGGCGCACCCGGTCACAGACGGCGGTCATGTGGACGGAATCGTGATTGACGCCAGCTTACAGGGGGATATTGTAGAGGTGGCGGTTATCGGAGAGCAACAAGAAGACGGCGGCTTCTACTTTGAGCAGATATTGGTGTTGATCGATCAACAGTGATGAGGCGTGAGCGATGAACAACGAGGGAAACTCCAAATGTGTTTCCTTGGGGGATTTTACCGCATTTGTGCGCGAGGGTGTTAGGCGGGGGCGTTTTGCGCGTTGGCAGTGTACCAGTCCACCGTGAGCTTGACGCCGTCCCGCAGCGCGACTTTGGGCATATAGCCCAACCCCTGTAGCTTGGTGATGTCTGGGCAGCGGCGCTTGGTGCTACCTGCGGTCAGTTCACCGGGGACGATCTCGACGTTGCGGCCAAAAGCGTGCGCGACCTCCGCCGCCAGCCCACGGATACTAACCTCGTCCGTCGTGCCGATATGATAGATGTTGAGGTGTTCGCCGTCCTCAACCACGCGCATCAGCCCATCCGTGAAATCGTCAATGTAGACGAAGGCGCGGGTTTCCTCGCCGCTACCCTGTATGGGGAACGGGACAGTTTCGGCGTCGCTTTCGTCCAACAGCGCCTTCATGCGGAGCGCAAACTGCGGGATCACATGCTCCCAGCCCATGTCCGGGCCGTAGACGTTGTGCGGGCGGAAGATCACAGCGCGATCAAAGTGCTTGCGACCATAGTTGACCGTCATCAGTTCACTGATGATCTTGCCGCCGCCGTAAGAATAACGTGGGTTGAGCGGGTCCGGCACAATCAGCGGCGCGGTTTCGTCGGTGGGCACGTCGGGCGGGGTCTGGTAGACCTCAGAGCTAGACGCCAGCACAAAGTCGCGGACGTTATGCTCGATGCAGGCGTCCAACACGTTGACGATGCCCTTCACGCCCACCTCTAGCACAAGTTCCGGCTTGGAGTAGAAGAACTCCGTTCCGTTGACGAAAGCCAGATGATGCACGCTGTCCACACCCTGCGTCGCACGGCTTACATCTTCGGAACTGCGAATGTCTCCAATCACGAGTTCAACATCCGCCTCCACATCCCCTAGCCGCGCCGTCACCCCACGCGAGTTATTGTCCAGCACGCGCACATCATAGCCGTCGTGTACGAGCCGCCGCACCAATGCTGAGCCAATAAAGCCGGTGCCGCCCGTAACCAGAATCTTCTTTGCCATCGTGTTCCCTTGTCTTGTGCCGTGTAAACGCCCCATGTTTTAGCGCAAGGGACAGCACCCGCCTAGATTCAATCTGGGCAACTTGCTACAACACCTCGTAGTTCTTGGGGTTCAGGTAGAGGACCGGGAGCGGTGTACCGGGCGGTGGGAGCGGTTGGCCTTTCAGGTCGTTACGGGTGCGCTTGAGCGTGCCCTCCAGCGTGGGGCGCAGTTCCCCGGCGTAGCGGCGGGGAGCCTTACAACGAAAGACCACGGTCAGACGCAGGTTATCCGCGCTGTTGCGCTTGCCAGACGCCTCAGTGACGGTTCCCCAGGCAATTTGCCCACGACGCTCCAAAGACCGCCGCGCCCATAGCACCCCCAGCGCACTCCCCCACAGGCCCAACATCGCGATCCCAGCCAGGACCGCCCAACCCGTCCAGGCGAGCGTATTCGCCAATGCACCCTCTGGCCCCACGCCCCCTCCGGACAGTTCCGGGATGAGCGGCATCCAGCGGGTATACGCGCCAAAAGCCAACCAGCCAAACAAGCCGACCAATGGCAACAACACCAACACGAACACCAACCAGGCGTGCATTGACGGCAAATTGCGCCCCTCCCCCAGGATAATCGGCTCGTTTTCCGGGTGGAGCAGGAAATACGTCTCCGGGATTTCCAGCACGTCTTGGGGTTCCGCCGCCTCCGTTGGTGCTGGCTCCGCCGTGGGTTCAGGTTGCGGTTCGGGTTGTGGCGCGGGTGTTGGCTGTGTGGCAACGGGTTGAGCCGTGGGCGTTGGCTCTGTTGTGACGACCGGGGCCGTCTCGTTCGGCTGATTCTCAGTGGTGGAGGTTATGGCATTATCAGTCATTTTATTCCCTGTGGGATACACTACCGTTGCAGGATTGGCCTTATTCTACCGCAAATTTGCGCCTACAACGCATCTTTAGGGTCATCTCGTTGTTGTTGCGCCAGTTCTGCCAGCTTTTCCCAGTGGGCGTTAGTGCGAGCGTTGTTAATCACCTTATTGAACCACTCATAAGCCTGCACACTGTCCCCGGTACGCCGATACAACTCCCCCACCAGATACGTGATACTGGGTTCGGTTTCCTCATCTACCGAGCCGTTGGTCAAGGCGTCCTTGTAGTAGCTCACGGCGACCCGGCGATAGTCCTTCTCACGCTGGGCATTGTCCTCGTCCTGCGAACACCACGCAGCCTTCAAGTAGCTGTCAGCAATCTCTAGCGGCGGCTTCTGCAACCACTCCGCGATTTGCCCGTGAATCTCATAGACGCGGGACATCTGCGGACGGGTTTCCCCCAGCGTCGGCTTGATGTGCGTTGCAATTTTCTCGCGCACGTCATCTCGCAGCACGTTTGTCACCTTGAACTCGTGGGTATACCCCGCAAAGCCACACGCCTCACACAGCGACATCATAATACGACGCGGTTGGAAGCCGACGGCATCGCGCCTAAAATCCGTGTAGCGTGGGCCAAAGTTATTCGTGCTGATGAGGATATGAACGTTCACCGTGCCCTGGCAGTTGGGGCAGGTGGCGGATTTTGTCTGGAAGGTAGTCATGGGGGTTCTCTCCGTGCTGAAACGCCGCTTTAGAAAGACACGGCAATAATTTAACAGTTAGTGTAACGTATTTTCACCATTCATCCCAACAAAAACAGGCAACCCCCAACGGAGCCGCCTGTTGATCTCCCACCCACAAGTACAGCAGCGGTTTAGCCGATGCTCATATGGAATACCATCACATAGTCACCAAAGGTATTCTGAGCACCATTCACCAAGAAGTTGTAGAACCCGCCGATGTCACGATCCGTCACAGGAATGGACAGCATGGGATCCAGCGGCCCGCCCGGAAGCTGACGCCCCTGCGTGCGTGAGATAAACGAGCCGCCCAACGGGAAGGACTCGCCCCAGCACAGGGATGCGTTCCCCGCGTCGTCACAGCCGATCAAGTTGCCATCTCAGACCGGACATCCTCCTATTTCAGCAACTCGTTTACATGGCCTCGTGGATCTTTTATGCTACGCAGCCTAAAATGGGTAAAGTTGAGTTGTAAGCATTGGTTATGTCATGCTGTTGCTTATGTTCGCAGTGCTATTTGCACTTTTTAACGCTTTCTGTGCTGTGTTAATATAGCTTGTTCTTTCTCAACCCTTGACCACCTGAACACAAGGCCCTCTCTATGTTGAGTTCGCAGCGGTCTCGCGCAGCCGTCCCAGAGAAAACGACCTGCCCACTTTGCGGTAGCAGCATCACCCATAAGATGTTCATCATGGATAACCAATACACGGTTATGATGTGTGACCAGTGTGGCACCCAATACCTAGACCCGCAACCGACAGACGCCAAGCTATCCGAAATTTACTCCGAGGATTACTTCTTGGGGGGCAACAGCGAGGAGGCCCAGGCGGAACGGCATCGTATGAAAACCAAGACCGCCATGCTCATGCTGGACGACCTACTGGCATATCAGGGAGAGGCATCCGGTAAACTGCTGGAAATTGGCTGCGGCCAGGGCGAGTTCTTGGTCGAGGCCGAAGCGCGTGGCTACCAGGTTACGGGGTTAGAGTATTCGCAACACGCGGCCCAAGTCGCGGAGAGCAGGCTGCAAAACGGCCAGGTCATCGTCGGCGACCTGCTCACCGCCAACCTGCCAGACAACAGCTTCGACGTGATCGTCCACACAGATGTGATCGAGCATGTGCGTGACCCACACGCGCTGTTACAAGAAATGCACCGCCTGCTGACGCCAAACGGCATCCTCCAGATGACCACCATTTCGCTACGGTCGTCGTCGTATCGGCTGTTGCGGCGCTACTGGATGGAATACAAGGTGGAACACCTGTTTTACTTCTCGGACAACATCCTGTACACGATGATGTACAAGACAGGCTTCCGGCGGGTGCAACGGCAGGGCACGTATAAAATCCTCACGCCGGAGTACATCAAAAACCACTTCGTTCGCTACGCGGTGCCCGTGTTGACGCCGCTCATGCAGCTGGGGCATCAGGTGTTGCCACCAGGGTTCAGGCGGCGCGACCTCAAACTGCGCGGTAGCGGGGTCACGTTTTTCGCGACTGCGGCTGAACGGCGCAAGCCGAAACTGTCTGTTATTGTGCCTGCCTACAATGAGGCGGGGACGTTCACAGAACTGATGAGCCAGCTTAAAAACCTGGACCTAGGCGGCATGGACATAGACTATGAGATCATCATCGTGGAAAGCGGTTCGACAGACGGCACCCGTGAACAGGCATTGGCTCTGCAAGACCAGCCTCATGTGAAGGTGGTGTTGCAAGATGCCCCACGCGGTAAGGGGGCGGCTGTGCGAGAGGGGCTGGAAAACGCCACGGGTGACATCATCATTATTCAAGACGCGGACCTGGAATACGATGTTTCGGACTATGAGACCCTGTTGCAACCGATGTTGGACGGCAAGGCCGCGTTCGTACTGGGTATCCGGCATGTGCGTGGGTCTAACCGCCGGGTGCGGCACTTTACGACCAATCCCCGACTGTCGACATTCATGAACGTGGGCCATGTGTTCTTTCAAGGGTTGCTCAACCTGACAACGGGTAGCAAGATGCGCGACCCCTTCACCATGTATAAGATCTTCTGGCGAGACGCAATCCACAATGTACGGTTAGAGGCAAACCGCTTCGACTTCGACTTTGAGCTGGTGATTAAGCTGTTGCGGCGGGGGTTTGTGCCGTATGAAATCCCGGTGAACTACAACTCGCGCTCGTTTGAGGAGGGCAAGAAGGTCCGGCTCTTGCGCGACCCGCTCACATGGCTGGTGGCCCTCGTCAAATTTCGCTTTGGCCCGATGTACAAACCGCAAGAGGAACAACGTGATGACTTCCGATAATGTATCCCCGCTGTACAACCAGTCTGGCGCGGTGCCGTTAGCCTCGCGTATTTCTCAGCAGGTGCGCCAGCAGATATTCGACCTATTCATGACGACGATGCAGCCGACCCCGACGGATCGTATTCTGGATGTAGGCGTTACCAACGACGAAAAGCACCCAGAGTCGAACTTCTTTGAGAAGATATACCCGCACAAGGCGCAGATTACGTGTGTGGGGACGGAGGATGGCAGTTACCTGGAACGGCAGTATCCGGGTATATCGTTTCAACTGGTCGTCGCTGGTGAACCCCTACCCTACGCGGACAACGCCTTTGACATTGCGTTCAGCAACGCGGTGATCGAACATGTTGGCGACACAGCAGCACAACGGCAGTTCTTGAAGGAGGTCTGCCGCGTCGGGAAGCGGGTGTTCGTTACCACGCCGCATCGCTGGTTCCCGGTGGAGCATCACACGGGGTTGCCACTGCTCCACTACCTCCCCAAACCGCTGTATCGGCGGCTGTTGCGCAACACGCCCTACGAGTACTGGAGCTACGAGGAGAACCTGAACGCGCTGACGCAGCCGGAGTTCCTGGGGTTGTTCGAGGACCCCAGCACAATCACCACGAAATTTGTCGGCCCGTTGCGCTCGAACATGGTGGCGTATTCCTAAGCAATATAAGCGCGGAAAGGACGTATTGTGACGATGTGGCTTAGAACGCCTGGAGCAAAACGCTGGGCAGGCTGGTTGGCGATATATGTCATAGTCGTTGTCGGCTCTGTCGTCGCATGGTTGGCCCAGTCTGCCCCGGCCACGATCACCGAGCAAACAGGCGCTTCTCGTATTTCCATTGCCACAGAACACTCGCATCTCTTGCCGCTTGTGCGCCCTTGCACAACAGTCACCTGGGAGATGGAGGGCATCCGCAAAGTTTTCATCAACAACCAGGGGACCGTCGGCAGTGGGCAGGTAACGACCTGCGTCGGTGAGGAAAGCCCGCGCTTTCAGGTGACGTTCGCTGACGGCACCGAAGCCTTCTATCAACATGACCTATATATTTTCAGATTGTCACTTCTCGGCTTACTACTCATATCGGCATTTCTCGTGTCATTGGCACATGTGGTAGTGAACATACCTCTGCCTACTCTGCCAGAACTACTCCCGGTGAGGTTACGCTTGGGTGTACTGGTAATACTAGCAAGTGTGGTGGGCCTCCTGGCATTTGGTGCGCGTACAGCCGTCGCACTACGGGAGCCAAACGCCTTAAACTGGGACGAGCGCTACTACGCCAGCATCGCCGCCACGGTTGCGAACGGCTACGGGCTGTATCCGCACATCCTGGGCTACGAGCAGATGCCAGTTATGGGCGGCATCGGGCAGTTGGCGCGGCTGTACGCGCTGGCGTATCAGGCTCTAGGGCCAACAATCACGAATCTACGGGTGGTGATTGTCGTCGCCAGTTTGTTAGGTGTGTGGGCGGTCTACGCGACGTTAGCCCACCTCTACGGACGCGGAACAGGACTCGTAGGTGTCGCGCTCCTACCGTCATTCTTGCTGTTCGCGTTCACCAACTCCATTCGCATGGACGCGATTACGTTTGCTTTTGTCGGGTGGGCGCTCCACTTCTTCGTCCGCAAACAAGATGCCGAGCAACCCCACTGGCATCTACTGATCGGCTTCGTGTTTGGGCTGGGCTTGCAGGCTCACCTCCACACATTCGCGGTGTCTTTCGCCGTCGGGTTCACCTACCTGGGACGGTACCTGTGGGGGTTAGCGCGGCGGACCCCACAGCGTTCGTTCTGGCGACAACCTGTGTTGCTATTTATCGGCGGGTATGCCGTGGCCTTTGTGCTGTTCGTGGTGATGAATATTCTACCGAACCCGGAGGCATTTTTCCGCACAGCGGGGTTAGCACGGGTGAGTGCAGCAGACAACACAACCATCGACCTGACCCGTGAGTTGAATGTCGGCACGCTTGTCGGGTCTTTCATCAACCCGGCACGGTTATTCGACAAAGAGTGGACCCGTTATCAATCCCTCATATTTGGCACCTACACCCAATATGCTACGGAATTTCCGCCGATGACTGAAACACAAGGCCTGCTTTTACTGGCGGGGGCTGCCACGCTTTTCGTTCGTCAGGGCGCGGCGGACCGGCTGTTACGTTGGGTTTTGGTGGGGAGTGTGATCGGCGGAGCCATCATCTTTAACAGCGTTGGCGTTGGCTATCTCTCGCACATAGGCCCGGTTCTATTTATCGGGGTCGCGCCCCTGTTTACGCATGGATTTCGCCACACTGAACGGGTAGATTTGCGACAGATCACAACGAGCACGTTGATATTGTTGGTGTTCGTTTGGTCGTACTTCGCCCCAATAGACAACCTCACCACCATGCGTTACTACATATCCCAAAATCCCGCCGCCGAGCTGCAACCTTCACCGCTAGACATGACGGTCCTCGAAAATGTTGACACGAGCTGTCACATTGCAGCCGACTCTGGCAGGTTCATCCCCCATCTCATGCCATACCCACGTTTCACCTCAACCGGGGCAGATATACTCATCGGCATGACCTACTACGATTTAGGCCCCGGCGAGGAACGGGCGTATCTGACGATTAAAGACCCGGATGTGATCTTGGGGCCGTTTTTCGGGGAAATACAGGGATTTGCTGAGGAAAACGGCTATGCCGAGCAGTGGCCGGGTGTGTGGGTGAAGCCAGGTTCACTGTCGGATGGTTGTTCGATTGCGTCAACATAGTATCTCAATTGGCGTGAACATATCTCCCCAAATAAAATAAAACCCGATATTTCATTGCACCAAGGAGACAAATCCCATGGGCAAGAAGAAAAAAATAGCTGGGGAACGTTGACGGAACAAGAGCGGCGCGACAGCCGGGCGGGGCTTCGTGTGCTGATGATCGGCTTCACGGCGTTCGTGGCGTTCGCCACTGTGATCGGCATCATCACCGCGATTGCCAACACTGTCGAGTCTGCGGCAGTGGCAGACCGCTATGGCGACCCCATTGCAAGCGCCTGCCAACCCGTCCCTGTAGGCAGCCTCTCTGCCGATAACCTACCAAACGCCGAACCGCCCCGACAACTCGTTTTGTTTATCGCAGACAAACAACGCCGCCACGCCTGGCACGCTGACCTGAGTACGCAGTGGCGGGCGGAAGATGGCGAATCAGTGGCGATAATAGGGTGTGTGGATGAGGACTACATCGAACTCGAAGAGTGTACCTACACTCGCGAGGCCGAACGCAACGACACCTACACTGTGCGGGTCACGCGGGAACAACACACGGCCACTGTCACACTGATTAACCCAGTTGATGGGCGGCGCATTGACGAGATAACACTCACAGGGCCGGAGCCTGGGCCGTGTCCCCCAGACGAGGCGGTGACGACATCTGGCAGAGAGCGCGGGGACGACCTGACATGGGCGGACTTCGGCGTGTGGGCTGAGGGGTATGTCCTGGACTGATCCCTACCTGAGATTTTGACAGTCGCAATTTCGGGCGGCGTTGCTAAAATCGGGCCGCGACGTAACCCACAACACCAGTAAGGATAAATCACCTCATGACCGACCCCCAACTTGCCGCCGGGACAGGCTCCAGCGTTGTTGTGACCGAGTGCCAGATCAGCGGTTCAACAAACCTCAAGCCTGTGATGTTCTTCGGCTTTTTGCCGCCCGTGAACCAGATGCGCCCGATGCACCAGCGCCCGGCGGAGCAACCCGCCTACCCCGCCGAACTGCTCTACTGCCCGGATAGCTACCTGGTACAGCTTGGCCTCGTGGTGGACAAGCACATCCTGTTCGCGCCGGACTATCCCTATACCTCCGGCACAACGAAGATTTTGCGGGACAACTTCGCCCAACTTTACAAGGAGGCGGTGGGGCTAATTACGCTCAATGCGGACAGCCTCGTGATTGACATTGGCTCCAATGACGGCACCCTCTTGAGCAACTTCAACGCGGATCATCAGGTGTTGGGCATCGAGCCAACAGACATGGCCCAGCTTGCCAACGAGCGCGGCGTGCGGTCCATCCAGCGGTTTATGGGGAGCGATGTGGCGCAGGAGGTCACAGCGGAGTACGGCCAAGCGCAGATCGTCACGGCAGCCAACGTGTTCGCGCACATTGAGCACATCGACGACATCATGGCGGGGATCACCGAACTGATGGACGAGGACGGCGGCGTGTTCATCAACGAGAGCCACTACCTGATGGCGTTGCTGGAAACCGTGCAGTACGACACCGTCTACCACGAGCACCTGCGCTATTACAGCCTACACAGCATGAAGTACCTGCTGGAGAAGCACGGCCTCGAAATCTTCCACGTTACCAAAATCCCGACCCACGGCGGCAGCATCCGCACCTATGCCGCCCGCCCCGGCCAGTACGAGGTTCAGCCGAGCGTGGCCGAGGTACTAGCGGAGGAGAGCATCAACACAATGGAAGAACAGTTAGCGACCTTCAAGCGGCGCGTCGTACAGTCCAAGCTGGACCTGTACAAGCTCCTCAGCAACATCAAACGCGACGGGGGGCGCATCCACGGCATCGGCGCACCGTCCCGCGCCAGCACGCTAATTAACTACGTCGGCTTAGACGCGGATATTCTGGACTATGTGCTAGAGGTCCCCGGCAGCTACAAGACCGGGAAGTATATGCCGGGGACGGTGATCCCGTGCGTGGAGGAAACGCGCCTGTTCGACGAGCAACCGCAGTACGCGCTAATGCTCTCCTGGCACATCGCCGAGGAGATTATGCCGAAGCTGAAGGCCAAGGGCTTTACCGGCGACTTCATTATCCCCCTACCAGAGCCGCGCATCGTCAAGAACGCGGACGTTTAGTTTTTTGCAACGGGCATCGAGTAGGATGCCCATTACCTCTCAATCTACAGCAAGAATTCCTGAAGACGCCAGACGACGGAGTTCCTTTACAGCGCAAGCGAACTGGAACGGCTGGACCCGGCCCACATCATCCGTATGAACTTTGTGACTGGCATCAACTGACGTACCAACTCGTTCCTAATATTGAATACCCGTGGGAGCGCCAATATGTTGCTCCCATGCCAACCACGCACCGCCACATGCTGCCGCTAGCACGTTGACCGCCTGCATTGCTTCATCCCCCGCGCCCGGTTGATCTTGGCATGTGTGAAAAATCCCCTTTGACAAACGCCCTAACATTAGCTACAAATGATGAATACGTATTCAAATTGCTTCTTTTACCAACAAGGGTCACAGGAAAACCATGGCAGACCACCCCAAGCAGACCGCTGAAAGCATGGCCGCAGGTGTGATGCGCTTCGACGAGTTGAAGCACAAGGGTATCCCGCTGATGTTTATCGACAGCATCCTCCCAACCCACTGGCGCATGAACTACGCTGTTATCGGCGATACCGCCTCGGAGAACCCGGACTTTGAGGTCCAACGTGCCATCACCAACCCACACAACTTCCAGATCGGCATGGCGTGGGCACCACCCGGCTGCGGCCCAGCCTGGCACACCCATGACTACATCGAGATGTTCATGCCATTGCGCGGAAGCTGGCGCTTTTACTGGAGCAACAACCCGGAGGAGGACGCCAGCGAAGGCGAGGGGAGCATCCTGACTCACGAGTGGGACGCGATCAGCCTCCCGGCGGGTGTCTGGCGGCGGTTCGAGAACGCCTCCAACGACATTGCGTGGTTTGTCGCCGTATTGGAGTCGCACAAGGTATTCGAGGGCAAAGATCCCTACTGGGCACCCTCAATCGAGAGCCTGAGCGCGGATGCAGGCTTCAACGCGAACGACAAAGGCAAGATGGTCCGACCGGACAACTACGAGGACCTGAAGCAGCAGCAGTATGACAAGCTGGCGAAGATCTTCGAGGAAACCACCGGGACGAAATTGGAAGATTTCACGCCGCACAGCAGCAAATAGCCTTTAACCTCACCCCTAAATCCCCAAACATCGACACGGTTTTGCACCCTTCCCCCCTTTACGAGAGGGAAGGGCTGGGGTTGAGGACAGAAAAACCGTTTTTTCGCAACCTGGAATTAGGACTTAGCACATGAAACGCAGTACCGAACGCATCCTGACCACCCATGTTGGCAGTATGCCCCGCCCACAGTACGTGGTGGACCAGCTTTTCGCGCAGGACAAGAACGCGGCGAACTACGATCCGGCAGCGTTTGACGAGACAATGACCCGCGCTGTGCGCGAAGTCGCGGAGAAACAGGTCGCGGCGGGTGTAGACATCATCAGCGACGGCGAAATGAGCAAGATCAGCTACGCGACCTACGTGCGGCACCGTTTCACGGGCTTTGAGATCGCCACGGAGCCGCCGCCCCGCGCCACCCCGAAAGATTTGGACGAATATCCGGCCTATCGTGACCGCATCGCGGGGGAGGGAGGCACCCCCAAGTATCACCGCCCTGTCGTGCGCGGCGAGATCAAGATCAAGGATATGTCGTCGTTGGAGAAGGACATCGCCAACCTGAAGGCCGCTGCCGAGGCCACCGGCGCGGGGGAAGCCTTCATGAACGCAGCCTCCCCCGGCGTGATTGCCGTGTTCCAGCCAAACGAGTTCTACAAGACGGACGAGGAATACCTGTGGGCGCTGGCCGAGGTGATGAAGGTCGAGTATGAGATGATTACCCAAGCCGGGATCATCCTTCAGATTGACGCGCCAGACCTCGCCATGGGCCGTCACATCCGCTTCCGTGACGAAAGCGACGATGATTTCGTCGGCCATGCGGAACGCCAGGTGGAGGCGCTGAACTACGCCTTGCAGAACGTCCCGGCAGAACAAGTGCGGATGCACCTCTGCTGGGGCAACTACGAAGGGCCACACACCCATGATGTGCCGCTAGAAACCATCATCGGCACGGTGTTGAAGGCCAAGCCACAGGCAATTCAGTTTGAGGGCGCGAACCCGCGTCATCAGCACGAGTGGCAGGTGTGGACAACGGCGGACATCCCCGACGACAAAATCCTCATCCCCGGCCTGCTAGACACCACCACCAACTTTGTCGAGCATCCGCGCCTCGTGGCCGAGCGCATCGAGCGGTTCGCGAGCAAGGTCGGGCCGGAGCGCGTCATCGCCGGGACGGACTGCGGCTTCGGCACCTTCGCCGGGTTCGGCAAGGTCCACCCGGACATCGCCTACGCCAAGCTGGAATCACTGGCAGAGGGCGCACGCCTTGCCTCGGAGAACCTCTACTAATGCGCGAAAACAAGCTGCGGACAATCTGGGCGGACGGTGGAACCGCCCTCAACGGCTGGCTACACATCCCGTCTGCGTGGAGCGCGGAAGTCATGGCGCACGCCGGCTGGGACAGTGTAACCGTCGATATGCAGCACGGCATGATGGGGACCGAGACGGCAATCCTAATGTTGCAGGCGCTCTCTACGACCAATGTCGTGCCGCTGTTGCGTGTCAACTGGAACGAGCCGGGCGTGGTGATGAAGATGCTGGACGCCGGGGCAATGGGGATCATCTGCCCGATGATCGACACCCGCGAACAGTGTGAGGCGTTTGTGGGCGCGGTCCGCTACCCGCCATTGGGCTACCGCAGCCTGGGTCCGACCCGCGCACGGGTCTATGCCGGGGCGGACTACGCCGAACACGCTAACGACACCGTACTCGCAATTGCGATGGTGGAGACAAAAGCGGGCCTGGAGAGCGTGGCGGAAATCGCCGCGACCCCTGGCCTGGACGGGATTATGATCGGTGCAGGCGACCTGCGCTTCAGCATGTTCGGGGAGGTGGGCTTGGACGGGGCCGGCGAAGAATTTAAGGCGGCCCTCCAGCGCATTCTGGACGCCTGCACCGCCAACGACATTGTAGGCGGCATCTTCACAGCATCGCCGGAATACGCCCGTGAGATGATTGCAAACGGGTTCCGCTTTGTGACGGTGAAGTCCGACACGTTGATTCTAACGGAGTTTGCTAAAAAGATGGTGGACGAGGCGCGGGGTTAACCTCGCCGCGATACGTAGGGGCAATCCCTCGTGGTAGCCCAAAAAATGCGGACAGGGCAAGCCCTGTCCTTATGAAAAATCACGATATACCCACAAGGACGCAGCCTGCTGCGTCCGCCAAACCAAACGCAATACAATTATGGATTCAGGAGAGAGAGAGATACTAATGGCTATTGAGTACATCAAGCGCGGCAAGACCGTAGATGAGTTGGCACAGGCCGACGAAAAGGTCCAGAACACCGTCCGTGGGATTCTAGCAGACATTCGTGAGCGCAAGGACGATGCCGTCCGTGAACTGTCGGAGAAGTTCGACAAGTGGACGCCAGAGAGCTTCAAGCTGAGTGACGCGCAGATTCAGGCGATTGTGGACTCGCTGCCAGAGCAGACGATCGAGGACATCAAGTTCGCGCAAACGCAGATCCGCCGCTTTGCTGAGGCGCAGCGTGCCACCCTAGTGGACATTGAGGTAGAAACAGTCCCCGGTGTGAAGCTGGGCCACCGCAACATCCCAGTGAACAGCGCAGGCTGCTACGTCCCCGGTGGGCGTTACCCGATGGTCGCCAGCGCCCACATGAGCGTACTCACGGCCAAGGTCGCAGGCGTCAAGCGTGTGATCGCCTGCACCCCACCGATTAAGGGCGAAATCCCAGCGGCAACCGTCGCCGCGATGCACTTCGCAGGCGCAGACGAAATCTACCTGCTGGGCGGTATTCAGGCGATGGCGAGCATGGCCTACGGCGCGGTCGGCATGGAGCCGGTAGACATGATCGTCGGGCCGGGGAACGCCTTCGTTGCCGAGGCCAAGCGCCAACTATTCGGCGTGGTGGGGATTGACCTGCTGGCTGGCCCGACCGAAGTGCTGGTAATCGCCGACGAAACCTCCGACGCGGAGATCTGCGCGACGGACCTGCTGGGCCAGGCAGAGCACGGCCCGAACTCCCCCGCCGTACTGCTGACCACCTCCCGCGAGATTGCCGAGGGCATCCAGGCGGAGATTGACCGTCAATTGGAAACACTGCCGACAGCGGAAGTGGCAGGCGTCGCATGGCAGGACTACGGCGAGGTCATCCTGGTAGACACAGACGAGGAGCTGGTGCAGGTCGCGGACGACATCGCCAGCGAACACGTCGAGATTCTGACGAAGGAGCCGCGCTACTTCCTGGAGAACATGACCAACTATGGGGCGCTGTTCCTGGGGCCACGCACCAATGTCGCCTACGGGGACAAAGTGATCGGCACCAACCACACACTCCCAACCAAGAAGGCCGGGCGCTACACGGGCGGCCTGTGGGTCGGTAAGTTCATCAAGACGGTAACATACCAGGAGGTCATCACGGACGAGGCCAGCGCCATGATCGGTGAGTACGGCTCCCGTCTGTGCGAGTTGGAAGGCTTCATGGGCCACAAGGAGCAGTGTGACCTGCGCGTGCGCCGTTACAACAAGGAGACAGTCGCGGGGGACTAGCACTTCTAGCCCTCACCCTCTCTCCGCATCAGAGCGGAGTAGCAAAACAGTTTGGAAAGTCCCTCTCCCCGTGGGAGAGGGACTTAGGGTGAGGGCATCCTCCCGCCTCGCATAAACCCACTATGTCCAAGCAAATCACCTCAATCGACGTTGCCCGGAAGGCGGGCGTCTCCCAGTCCACCGTGTCACGAGTATTCAGCCCGTCCGCCAATGTCTCCGACGACAAGCGCGAGCGCGTCATGGCGGCGGCGCTAGAACTCGGCTACTCCCCCAACGCGATTGCCCGCAGCCTCACCACCCAACAGACGCATATCATCGGCCTCGTCATGGCGGACCTCACCAGCCCGTTTTACCCCTATGTGCTGGACAAGTTCCTGACACGCTTACAAGCGATGGGCAAGCAGGTGTTGCTGTTCACCGTGGCGGAGGGCGGCGACATTGACGATATGTTGCCCTTGGTGATGCAGCAACGGGTGGACGCGCTGGTGATTACGTCGGCGACCCTCTCCAGCGCGATGAGTGCGCGGTGTGTCGAGATGGGAATGCCGGTCATCCTGTTCAACCGTTACGTGACAGGCAGCGAGGCCAGTTCCGTCATCTGCGACAACGTGGGCGGCGGGCGCACCGTCGCAGACCTCTTTTTAGACACAGGCCACACGCGGCTGGCCTACGTCGCAGGGATGCAGAACACGTCCACCAACACCGACCGCGAGGCGGGCTTCCGCGCACGCTTAGACGAACGTGGCTACAACGGGCTGATCTACGCGCAGGGCGACTACAGCTACAACCGGGGCTACGCGCTAGGCCGTGCGTTGCTGGGGCGGGCTGACCCGCCGGACGCGATCTTCGCCGCGAGTGACCTGGTTGCGATTGGTTGCCTGGACGCGGCGCGAGACTTGGGCGTGCGCGTGCCGGAGGACGTGTCGGTAGTCGGCTTTGACGACATTCCGATGGCGGCGTGGTCCGCGTATAACCTGACCACGATTCGCCAACAGGTCGATACGATGATCGACGAGACGCTGGCGCTGGTGGAGGCGAAGATCAAAGCGCCGGAGACACTGCCCGTGGTGCGGCGGGTGCCGGGCGTGGTGATCCGGCGCGGGTCGTTGCGGCTGGGTCGCTAAGCGTACAAAAAGCGGCGAGGACGCATGTCATCACGCCCTCGTTCACACAGAGTCGGTTGAATTGTTGCGGGTGGACCGCCCCCCGGCG
>CAYWZS010000031.1:18489-39898 GCA_964462905.1 uncultured Anaerolineaceae bacterium | reverse complement strand
AACTGTACATCACACGATTCGAGGTTTGCTCTACATGTATTGCAAGACGATTCATAAACGCTGCCAAATCACGCACAGTCACATCATGGTGACAGTTCGCTCTGAACCAGCGCGACAGCGAGCCACACTGCTTTCTCACCCACCTCATCGCAGCCTTTCAGCAGTTGGACAGCGAAATCGGGCAAACAGTAATAGCGTCATTGGACGTAACGCAGCAGGTGATACCCGAAGCCATCATGACGTTACTGTTGAACGATCTGTTGTTACTGGCGGAGGACAGCTTGCTCAGGACAATTTCCAGGCGGGATTACGCAGCTTCGTGGCAATTCTGTGAGCGTTATTGCGGGGGAAAAGACCATCATCCTAGCGGAGTCAGAGAAATACTTGTGCTCGTTTTCTGATGAGGGTCCGCTGATAGCCGGGTAACTGTGATGTGTTTTTGAAAAGCGTGTGACGCCTGCAAAATCAAAATTGGGATTTCAACCTCAACCGCGCCGCCAACCTAGCCGACTGGCACAGCGACCACGACATCGCGCCGTTGGTAATCTGTGCCGTCAAATGACAATGGGTCACAGGTGAAAATAGTCAGACGGTCCGGGCCGGTAGGATTTAGAATACTCAGGTCATACATGTCCACGTTTTTCGTCTCGACAACACGATACTCACCGCGCACGCCGTTGGTCGTAACGAAAACCGAATCCCCCACGTTCACGCTATTCAGGTGGTAGAAGACATCGACGCTGCCATCCATTGCGAGAGAATGTGCGCCAAACGCGACGTTGCCGGGCTGCCCAACATTGGCCGTCCCGCTCAAATGGCCCACGTTCCAGCGCAGGTGCGCCACATCCCAAGTCCCCGCTGCCGTAGAAAACGGGACACTCACCACAGGGGCACTCACCTGAATTGATGGAATCTCAAGGGTCGCAACTTGGTGGCTCGCCGCCACTTGGAGCACGCCCCACGAGCTAAATGCCAGAACAAGAATCAACAGGGGGATAATGGAAGTTTGTGTGCGCTTGAACATGTAAATCTTTCCTTAACAATTAAGACTTAATGACAAAATCATATAAAATTAATTATCTATGGACTATAGAGCGCACTACGGAGAAATAGAATGAGGCTGAGATGTATCTACGTAGTAAATACCAGAGAGCAGCTTTAGAGGTCGTTCAGCGAGATGAGTCCGTACTTCAACGCATAACGGATAACATCGATCTTGCTGCGGAGGTCCAGCTTGTTCATCATGTTGGCGCGGTGCGTTTCCACCGTGCGGATACTGATCACCAGTTGCTCGGCAATTTCTGCATTAGTCTGGCCTCCGGCCACGAGGTAGAAAATTTCCTCCTCACGCGGGGTCAGTTGCGAAAAGTGCGTATCAAAGGCGGGCAAGTCACTGTCGATGAAGGGAGGAACATAGCTCTCGTCGGTCAATTTCGGTGTGTTTTCGACCGGAAGCACGAATGGACGTGGGGGTAAGACAAGCGGCGCGGTGTCACCGGAATATGACGGTAGCTGACAGCGAATAACGGTCTGGTTTGAGTCATCGAACAGGACCGACAGCCCCCCGCCAAGTTGCTGTCCGCGATACTGTGCGTTCAACAGTTGCAGCGGCCAGGCATCCTTCAACTCGGTGAGCATATCGGGAACCACCAGATTACAAGCAAGGGCGTCTGGCTGGCTGTCCAACTGGACGACAAGCTGCTCCACGCCGTCGTACACCACCAAATAATCCAGCAGGTCACGCAGCATCAGCAGCAGCACCGCCTGCTGTGCGTGGCCTGCGGTTGGCTTGTCCCCGAGGTTGTCAAAGTCAATCGTTACCTGGTGGTCGCGGTAGTAGTCCAGCAGCAGCAACAAACCTGGTAACAAGCCGATATGGTCGGCTTTTGTGGGGGAAATGCCCATAACGAGAATTTCCAACTGGTCGAGCATATCGCCAATGGTCGCGTTGACGTTGTCGAGCATACTACGGATGTCGTCCGGGGCACGTCGGCGCACACCGTTCATCAGGATACGCATGTTCTGGATCGGAGCCTGTACACTTGCCAGAAGGCGCTCGGCAAGTCGCGCGTCGTGGGTGTCCATCCACACCAGCAACTCCCTTTGAGCGATACGGTTCGCCATCCACACATCACGCGCCACCGCACCCCGCAGTGCCGCCTCAATCTCAGTGAAGGCCATCTGCTGATGCAGATAATCGCTCGCGCCCAGCCGGAGCGCCCGCTGCATCTCATCCATGGCAGGGGCAGAGGTAAAGAAAACAAAGGAAAATGACACCCCGGCAGAACGCAGATGCTGCAACACCTCGAAACCACTCATATCGGCCAACACGGTCCCACAGAGCACAGCCTCCGGTGGGCTGTGTTGGATAAGATCAAGGCCCGCCGCGCCAGTCGGCGCAGTGTAGACGGTGTAGCCAACCCGCTCAAACTCGACACAAAGCTGATTGACAGTATCCGTTTGGCTCTCAATAATCGCGAGTGTTCTCATAGGCACACGCCCCCATCTCTCTCCAGGATCTTCCATTATTGTTGATTGGGGCGGAATATACCACGGTTACGCCTGACGGAGACCACCAGCCAGAGGACTACGGGTATACCCACAACAAGATCAACAATGCGGGCTACGTCTACAACGCCAACCGCATGCGGAAGCCCATCCTACACGATACCTATAAAGAGGACGGCTCGCCTCGTCCGCCTACAACCTGACAACCTACCTGCTCAACATCCAACGTAGCCTTCCTAAGAAGCGCAAGCTGTCAAATATGCTACACAACCCACAAACCACCCTACAGTCCCACTTGACTCAACGCCCACCTCCTACGCCTCAATTCGTGCCATACTCAAACCACCGATAACCGTAGCGAAGCTGTTCTTGGCGTTCACCGCTACTACAATAGATTCTTTGCAAAATATTTATACCGTGGCAGCAGCGAGGAAAAACAAAATCATTTGCCGCCGCACAAATCCGCCGTAGAGGAAAGATGAACGCAAGACATGTAGGGGCGATTCGCTGAATCGCCCACTAGGAAACGTAAGGGAATCGCCAATTCCATCCGCCACATCCCGCGTGGGGATTGGCCCCCAGCCCCCTTTCCGTGGAAAACAGAAGACACACCGCACGGTGGAATAATAATCTGAAGACCATACAGCTTGTGCTTAGAAGCTACCCGTCTACCGCTGAGGGGCGTGTGCTTACACCACAAACGCTGTAACCTGAATCTCATTCAGGCACGCACAGGCGTAAAGCGGGCTTTTCGACCCAGGATAGCCAGTTCTAAACACTAAAAAATTGTGTTGCTTCAGCACATGAAGCAACACACATCAAGCTAGACTGCTTATCCCAGACTAACGCCTGTAGGTATTGGCAAATTTTTCTGGCCTATGTGCGATGTGTTGTCCATTCCAGGTCGCCCGTGTACTGATGGGTGATGTTCCCGTCTGAGTCCAGCGCGAACAGATGCAACCAGCCATTATCGACCAACTGCCGCACGCTCTCGTGCTTGGCAATAATATCCGTCATCGCGCCAATAGGCGCTTCAATCATGACGTTCAGGCGCAACGGCTCGTGAACGTAGTGTTCGCCATCATGAACCGACTGCCAGGGCAAACCCACACGCAGGTCGCCTCCATTGCCCTCTAATATTCCCAATGTGCCAACAACATTGTGCAGCACCTTGTTACCACTGCCGAAGAACGTGTTATCAACTGTTGAGGCGTAATATTGCAGGTTAATCCAACTCGCAACGACCATCGGCGCGGTCATGATGAGTTCCAGCACACCGAAGCCTTCATCTTGCTGCCAGTCATAGGAATGCAAGAAAGAGCGCCCATCTAAGTCAACACCAGCAGTGCGCTCACGCGGGGCAACGATAAACGCAGCACAGCCGGCCAGTCCCCATTCGGGACGCACCTGCGACCAGTCCGTGCTGCGGTGGATAACTGCCCGGTCAATGTCTGGTGCGCCCTCAATGTGCAAGAGCGCAGCCCGTTCCGCCCTTGCCAGGCTTCCAGCGGTGGAGAGCGCCGCTTCAAGCTCCACAAGGTCGCTTGCATGGCTAGACGCAATCGCAGCCTTGTCGAAGATAGTCACGGTATCAGTGGTCGTATCGTGCTGGGCAGCCACGAAGATCGTGTCCGCAGGAATCGTAATGCCTCGTTCGACAAGACCAGCACGCACATCCGGGTCGTTCAAAACCTGGGCCGCGACCCGTGCATTTGCCTCACCAGTATGCCCACCACACGCACCACAGTCGAGGCCAGTGGCATAGGGGTTGTTTACCGTTGTGGCCCCATGCCCCGCCAGCAGCACAATCCGAGCGAAGTTATCCGTTAGCGACATCGCACGCAGCACGCCACTAGCTACCTCCACACGTTGTTCTGCCGACATACCAACGGCTCGTTCACCGAATTGGCTCGGTTCGATGTCAGGCGCTAACCGGGGCATTACATCAGCGTCCAGCCCAAACGACGCCGGATGCGGTACCGGGCGGCCCCAGCCGAAGGTGTCACGCAGTAGGTTTCTGACATAGGCCAACCCGACGGGTCCAACAAAGCCAAAACAGGCAACCGCGCCAAACTTAAAGCTCCGCCACGCCTTTGTGATTCGCTGGCGCATGGTACGCTTCTCAATCACAGCTTCGACATCCCCCTTCGACGCGCCGCCAACCGTTTCCCTAATAACAAACTGCGGCGTTAGCAGTGCCGGACACTGGGCACCACCGTGAGTAGCACCAAGGCGTACATACTCAATGGGGAAACCAAAGAAGCCCGCAAAGCCAATCGTCTCAATGCCCTCGTTAGCCACTTCCAAGGCCCGCCGAAACACCTCCGAGCGCACGTCAATGCAGAAAGCAGCTTGGACCTGCGGGCGGGATGCTTTCGGCACAGCCTTCGGCGCTTGCATTCGGTCGAATAACTGCCGTTGGTAGGCTTTCTCGAAGGCTACCTGTAACAGTAAATCCCCATTGAGTGCCGCCTGTGTGTCACCGTCGAGTTCAAACAGCGTCAGTTCCTGCCGCCGCTGTGCCCACGCAGCGCCAAGTTTGTCATCCTCGAAGGCATCCAGCAACGTCAGCTCCCACGCCAGCCGAATTGCCAGCAAGTCGGTCAGCGTGTGGTCGTTCTCACCGTGCAGTTCCGCCTCCCACAGTTGATAACGGGCGTAGCTGGCCCACCCATTAATTGTCAACAACAGCCGATGCAGGTAGGCATCCAGACCATCGACCGGGATTTGTAGCGCAGCGAGCGCCGCTTCAATAGTAGCTTCGGCAGTTTCCGGCAGTTCAGCCACCTTTGCACGGAAGCCCCGCACGCCACGAACCTCCGGCGTGCGGTCGAGCGCGGCTTCGGCCCGCCACGCCGCATAGGGGGACATGTCGGCCCAGGGCGAACACCAGTAGGACTGTCCCTGGTCGAAATAAGCCCCGGCCCACCGCGAAATGGACTCCGTCACGAAATCCGCCCAATCATGCCCAGCGACATCGGCAACTGTCGGTAATGTAGCGAATGTCACGTCCGGCGTGTCGCCCAGAGCATAGGTCTTCAGCGCCTCGGCGGTCTGAGGTGCGCCCGGTAGGTCGTGTTTTTCAGCCAACGCCGCTTGCAAGTCAGCATCGGTTATACGCCCACTGCGGATGGCGTCTGAATAGAAGGCATGTGGAGCCGTCATACGGGCACCAGCCCGGCGACTCATGATCTGTGCAGCGGCCTCGAAGGACTTTTCACTCAAGCCCAGGTACGGATTCACCGCAACAAAATGGCGTAGTGACCACAGTGGCGCCATGCGGCGTCCTGAGCGGTCGATTGCTGCTTCAATCACCTCGGGCAACAGCATGTCCGCCGGTTGAGCGGCTTGTGAGTCGTGAACAGTAGCTTGCATCGTCATGAGTGTAGTATCCTCTGTAGGTGTGAGCTAAGGCAGGAAACGAATAAACCGATCAAACAGGGCGTTGGCGTAAAAGCCGTTTTTCAGGTGAACGTAAAGGGCACGCCCGGCGGGGGTCTTTTCCCAAGCTGGCAGCAACGACCCGAGCAACGTAACCACACCGAAGGCTATCACCGTTAGAATAATCACTGCCAGCGTGACGGCATCAGGTGGTGGGAACACGGCGACTGTACTGCCCAACATGGCCGCCGCACTGAGTTCTAGCGCGAAGAATGCCAGTGTCACCAGTATAGCCGACAGCGCCGTCCGTCCAATCACATAGAATGGTGAACGCTCCACAGCCCCCTTGACCAGCAGGTGCGCCACCGCGATCACAAAAATCACCCCCAAAGCCGTTTCACCAGGGCGCTTGGTCAGGTCGATACCAAGGGCCGTACCAATGGCAACGAAAGTCACCAGCGATGCCGCTAAACTCGCACCCAAGATGAATGGGTTGGGTGCCTTATGGAGCTTCTGCGAGCCAGTATTTTGCACGTATTCTACGATGCTACCAGACGACAGGAAGGCGTGCGCCTTGTAAAAGGAGTGGGCAACCAAGTGCATAATCGCGACGCTGTGTGCGCCGAAACCACATAGCATCAGCATGAAACCCATGTGTGCCGCGCTGGAGTAGGCCAACGATACCTTAACGCTACTCTGCGAGATCATGGCGGATGAGGCGAACATGGCCGTAAAGCCGCCGAACACGATCAATAGCACCAATGCCGGGGTCGATAAGAAAACAAGATCGCCAAAGCGCACCACCAAGAAAATCCCCGCGTTCAGAATTCCGGCGTGCAACAGAGCGGAGACGGGTGTCGGCGTTTCCATCACCTCCAAAAGCCAGCCGTGAAACGGGAACATAGCGGACTTCATAATCGCCGTTAGCGTGACAAGTACCGCCGCCGCACTAGCCGCAACAGACACAGACCCGCTGGCAAGCGCCCCACTCAAGCCGACCTTCAGCAGGCCAATGTCGGTGGTATCAAAGGTACGCGCCAGCAACACAGCCGCGACAATCAGACAGACATCCCCCAACCGGGCTAGGATGAACTTCTTGCGGGCGGCGAGGAGCGCACGGGGACGGTCGCTATAGAACACCAACAGTTGATGTAGCGTGAGGCTCGTGGCAACCCACCCGATCACCAACTGCCACAGGTTCCCCGCCAACACAAAAAATTGTACGGCGGCAATCGTTAAATACAGGTTGCCCAGGAATGCCCCGTGCCGTTCGTCGCCATCCAGGTAGTTACGGCTGAACTGGACCAAAAAGATGCCGAGGAATGACACCAGCCAGAACATGAACAGACTTAGCGGGTCCAACCGTAGCGCAAGCCCAACCTCACCCACCCCAATAACTGGGCTGAGAAGGGGACCACGCCATATGACCATCGCTGCACCCAACAGAGATAGGATGAAGGCACCCGTTACTGCCGCACGGCCCATCAGAAAAGTGCGCCTAACCGCCACATTACCCCGGGAAACACCCGAAATGGCAGAAAACATTAAAGTAATAGGGGCAATATAAACCAACAATACCAGCGGCGTGATCGTCGCTACATCCATTAACACCTTCTCCAATCGTTACAATTACCAGAAAAAACAGGCATAAAATACCATGCCCTAGATCATCTGAAAAATATACACTTAATGAGAAAACGTTTTGTTTTTTAGAACGGAACATACATGACGCTAAACTATCATCATTTGCGCTACTTTTGGATCGTGGCACATGAGGGCAATCTAACGCGAGCTGCAAAAAAAATTAGTATTGCCCAATCATCGCTCTCGATGCAAATTAGCGCACTCGAACGCTACCTGGGGCAACCGTTATTTGAGCGTACCGGGCGCAAGCTGGTTCTGACAGAGGCAGGGCATATTGCACTGGACTTCGCAGATTCAATTTTCGCGACAGGGGAAGAACTACTCGGCACGTTCGGCGCATTAGAACAATCGCGCCAACATGTGTTACGTGTCGGCGCATTAGCCACGCTATCTCGCAATTTTCAGATCGGATTCCTCGGCCCCATCCTGGCCGCGAAAGATGTCGAAGTGACGATACGTTCTGACACGTTAGAGGGGCTACTCAACAGCCTGGAAAGCTACCAGATTGACGTTGTCCTCTCGACAGTCGTGCCCCTACGCGACGAACACACGCGTTGGGTCGCACATGCCATCGACAACCAACCCGTCAGCCTCATCGGGCAGCCACAACCACCCCGCGCTCATCTGCAATTAGAGACACTACTAATGAACGAAAAACTGGTCGTCCCGGCACCGCAGTCCAACATCCGCACCGGGTTTGACGCTTTCATCAGTCGTATGGGGATCCAACCGCAGATCGTGGCCGAGGTCGATGATATGGCGATGCTGCGGCTGGTCACGCGGGAACATACAGGGTTGGCCGTCGTACCGCCGATTGTGGTGAAAGACGAGCTGGACACTGGTGTTTTGGTCGAGGTCGCAAAACTACCTGGATTGGCGGAAACATTTTTCGCCATCACGCTAGAGCGCCGTTTTCCAAATCCGCTGTTGAGCTTGGTTCTACAACACGACCTGCTATCTCGCAGAGCAGACACTTAAGCGACCGTGTGGCGATTCAACAACAGGCATTTCGTTTTACACAGCGGCGGCACGCTTGATTTGTGCGTCACATTTAACGGTGATCGTTATCTACAAAGCGGTCCACATAGCAAGTCTGGCACATACCATAACGATAACGCTCTGGCAGGATTTTGCCGCATTGTGAACAGGTTTTCACCTTTTTGATCTTCTGGACCAAGGCCTCGTCAATCTGGTTGGACCATGCCCGACGTAGCTCACGAACCTGTTCTTTATGTGGCGCACACTCCCCGAATTCCCGGCGGTTTGCCAGCCAAAGGTAGATGTCCGCGCTACTGATACAGTGTTCGGTCTGCTCAAGTTCCGCTGTGTGGCTGATCTGCGCCGGGGCCAACGGCGGCAGCGGCATCGGCTCAATGTCGATGATAGCCTTGGCGCAATTACGCCAGTAGGGGCGGGTACTGTCTCGTGTCGGAGCGTTGACCAACTTAAGGGCCGCTGCCAACCCAATTTGTTCCACCTCTCGGTCCGTGAGCATCTGAGCCAGGCTAATACGTTCTTCCATGTCCGCAACTTGCAATAGGCTACGGAGCTGCTCTGGGATGGACTTTAGTTTAGACCACTCGCGAAGTTTCTCTGCAAGATTACCAGGGATAATCTGAAGGTCTTGGAGTTGTGGGGCGACACGGGCTTTCGTCAGGTTGCGCGGTTCCTGGTAAAACTTTTTGCTGATGAAGCGCAGGTCGCGCTTAGTCGTTGCAGAGACGTAACCCATGTCCGACAGGCCATAGCGCCCCGCACGTCCGCCAATCTGCTGTAACTCTGCCGGGTAAAGCGACCGGGTTGTCCGCCCGTCGTACTTCTCAGTCTCGTAGAAAACCACATAGTCCGCTGGGAGGTTAAGCCCCATACCAACAGCATCGGTGGCGATACAGATGTCGGTTTCGCCATTGGCGAAGCGGTCACTTTGACGGCGGCGCACCTCCGGCGGGAGCGCCCCATAGACGACAGAAACACGCCGCCCATACCCCTCTAGCTCATATTTGAGTTCGAGAACCCGCCGCCGCGAGAACGCCACAAGAATCGTATGCGATGGCAGGTCCTCTAGACTGTAATAGCGGCGGTCGACCTGAATAGGTGTCAGGCGTTCGTGGCGTTGTGTACGGAAGGGAAGGTCTGCGGCCTCGGCCATATCACGAATGAGAGCCTCGGCAGTATGTGGGGCGATCATGTGGATTTCCGGGGCAGTGGCCTCGATCATAGCGCGGGTCCAGGCCCAGCCTCGGTCGGGGTCCGCCAGCAGTTGTGCCTCGTCAATTATGATGCACGCGCCGCTATCCATCGCGTTAAACATCTCGATGGTGGCAGCGGTGAATTTGGCCCCTTCCACCGGAATATGTTCCTCACCTGTCAACAGATTACACGGGACACCCTGGTCGTTCAGGCGGTCGTAAATCTCGTAGGCAAGCAGGCGCAACGGAGCCAAATACCATCCACTCCCAGCGGCGACCAACGCCTTGAGGGAATCGTGGGTTTTACCGCTATTGGGCGGGCCAACATGTAGGATAACCTCTTGCAAGTCGCGTTCATCGTGTGTCCATACGGGGAAAGCAGCAACCAATTGCTCGTGCAGTTCGGCACGACGCTGGCGTTCCTCAAGCTTACGGTGCTTCTCGCGTTTTTGCTCTGCCTCATAAGCTTGCTGCTGTTGCTCGAACGCGAAATCAAGTTGCTGCTGGAAAGCAGCAAATGTCTCTGGCATCCCCCATAGGCCGCGAATCTCCCCCCACTCTGGCCGCCGACGGTCCAGCCCTAACCGCCGTAGCTTATGGCTGATTGACTTCGGCTCTAGTCCAGTGACAACAGCGATATCTGGCGTGTGGACGATTTCGAGTTCTGCAATAAATTCGTGTTTTTCAGGGTTAGCGAGCGCTTGCTCAACATCATTCGCTGGGATACGCACAATGCCCTCAGGGTCCACAAAGCTATTGAGACGTTCGAGGATAAGCGCCTCTTCCAGCGTGCCACGTTTGAGCTTCAGGCGGCGTGCTGCCGCACTGACCTTGTAGGTACGGGCAAGCGTGCGCTCACGGAGGCTGTCTGCATCCTCCGCGCCGTTGCGAACCGTCTCACCAGCGAGTCGGGCGGCGTGTTCCCAGGTTTCTGCGGGATGGTATTTCACAGTGTAGGGTTCCTGTCACTGCATATCGTCTTGGGCTTCATCTTAGCGCAGGGGGTATGGGTTTGGCTATGGGGCGTGATATACCGAACGGATTGTGTGGGAACATAGTGGAGGGGTACGCGTTAGGGACCGAAACATGGCGAACAAGGCATAACCCCGTCCGCCATAACCGCTATCGGAACGCTAGTAAACCGGGTACTCGCTCGGCACGATACTGACAGTACGCACGTATTGAGCACGCTCGAACGCCGCCGGATTGGGGCTATTCTTCTGGCTCATGCTGCCGCGCATCTGGTTAACGGACTCATATTCGTGTTCGGTGAGCCAGCTCAGTAAGTCCTGCTCAACCTTTCCTATATAGTCAATCCCATTACGCAACAGCGCCGACACCATCATGGTCACATCAGCCCCAACCATCAGCATCTTGATGGCGTCCTCCGCTGAGCTTATGCCTGTTGTCGCAGCAAAATTCACCCCGACACGCCCGTATAGAATACCGATCCACGTCAGCGGCAAGCGCAGCTCCGGCGGTTCACTGAGAAGCACCTTACGGTTGACCTCTAACGTCTCAATGTCGATATCTGGCTGGTAGAAACGGTTGAACAACACCAGCCCGTTTGCCCCAGCCTCCTCGAACTGCTTCGCTATGTATGCCATATTACTGAAGAAGGGACTGAGCTTGACCGCAATCGGAATCTTCACGGCTTCGCGTACAGCCTTCACAATGTCGATATACCGCTGCTCCACCTCAGCCCCAGATAGATTAATATCTGTCGGGATGTAGTAGATGTTGAGTTCCAGTGCATCCGCACCAGCCTGTTCTATTTGTGAGGCAAATGCCGTCCAGCCACCCAGCGACGACCCGTTCAGGCTGGCAATGATCGGCACATCCACAGCTTCCTTGGCCGCACGAATACGCTCTAAGTAGCCATCCGGCCCAACGTCGAAGGACTCCGGCTCTGGAAAGTACGTCAACGCCTCCGCAAAGCTCTCCGTCCCATAGATGGTGTGATGGTGCAACTCTCGCTGCTCGTTAACGAGTTGCTCCTCGTAAAGCGAGTGCATCACCACCGCCGCCGCGCCTGCTTCCGCCATATGCTTGATATTGTCGAGGTTCTCCTGCATCGGCGATGCCGACACCATCAACGGCGACTTCAATTTCAGTCCCAGGTAGGTCGTACTCAGATCTACCATGTGTTATATCTCCTCATCTTCAGCGTGGCCGTTATCACTGGAGAATGACCGCGATGCCATATACTCATACGTCGCCCAGCGATAGTTTGCGTCCTCCTGAGCCGCTTCCGCCAGCACCTTGGCGGTGTCCGGCTTGCTCTTGGTGAGCATCTTGAAACGGTTCTCCATGTACATATAGTCTTTGATTGGCATACGCGGCTTGCGCGAATCCAGTTGGAGTGGGTTCTCGCCACGGGCCTCACGACGCGGGTCATAGCGATACAACAGCCAGCTACCCGAGTTGACCGCCGCCTTCTGATCGTCGAGGCCCTTCGCCAAGTTAATGCCGTGTGCGATACAGTGGCTATAAGCGATAATAAGGGATGGTCCGTCGTAGGCTTCCGCCTCTAGGAAGGTGCGAAGCGTATGCTCATCGCGTGCGCCCATCGCCACACTACCCACATAGACATTGCCATAGTTCATCGCCATCATACCAAGATCCTTCTTGCGGGACGCACGTCCACCAGCCGCAAATTTCGCCACTGCTGCACGCGGGGTCGCCTTGGAGGCCTGCCCACCCGTGTTAGAGTAAACTTCCGTGTCCAGCACCAGGATATTCACGTTATAGCCGCTCGCCAGGACATGATCCAGGCCGCCATAGTCAATATCGTAGGCCCACCCGTCCCCGCCAATGATCCACATGCTGCGCTTCACAAGGTTATCGGCCAAGGTACGGAGTTGTTCGCTTGCCTCACCCGAGATACCCTCCAGCTTTTCCTTCAACTGGGCAACTAGGCGACGTTGCTCGAAGATTTCGGCCTCGTCCACCTGTAAATTGTTGAGGATCGCCTTGGCAAGTTCCTCACCTACTTCAGCACTCAGGCTTTGAAGCAGTTCGGTTGCATACTCGTTGTGCTTGTCTAACGAAACACGCATACCCATACCGAACTCGGCGTTGTCTTCAAACAGTGAGTTGTTCCAGGCCGGGCCGCGCCCTTCCTCGTTGTGCGACCATGGGGTCGTCGGTAGGTTGCCGCCGTAGATAGAAGAACAACCCGTTGCGTTAGCAACCACCATACGGTCGCCGAACAACTGTGTCGCCAGCTTAACGTATGGTGTCTCGCCACAGCCAGCACATGCCCCAGAGAACTCGAATAGCGGGCGCTGAACCTGCTGCTGCCGGATGCTGTTCACCTTGACCTGTGAACGGTCCATATCTGGAATGCTCATAAAGAAGTCCCAGTTTTCGTTTTCTTGGTCGCGAATCGGAGCCTGCTCCGCCATATTCAGCGCCTTGCGGGACGCGTTGGACTTGTCTTTGGCAGGACACACTTCTACACACAGGTTACAGCCCGTGCAGTCATCCGGCGAAACCTGAATGGTATACTGCATACCATCCCAGCTACCATCACGAGCTGATACCGTCTTGAAGCTCTCCGGCGCACCCGAAAGCACCTCAGCATCGTAAGCCTTGATGCGAATCACCGCATGTGGGCAGACCATCGCGCATTTGCCACACTGAATACACACATCTGGCTCCCAGACCGGGATATCGAGCGCCAAGTTGCGCTTCTCCCATTGGGTTGTGCCGGACGGGTAAGTACCATCAACCGGGAGCGCACTGACAGGCAACAAATCACCCTGGCGCATAACCATCGTCGCCTGAACTTGCTTGTAGAAGTCTGGGGCGGCGTCCGGGATACGGATGCCAATCTCCGTGTCCGATGTCACACTGGCCGGGACGGTTACCTGGTGCAGATGATCCAACGTGTTGTCCACAGCCGTCAAGTTCATCCCAACAATGCGATCCCCCTTCTTACCATAGGTGGTACGAATCGTGTTCTTGATTTCGCCGATAGCCTCCTCACGCGGCAAGATACCAGAGATAGCAAAGAAGCAGGTTTGCATCACCGTGTTGATACGATTGCCCATCCCGCTGCTGCGGGCCACGCTGTACGCATCAATCACATAGAAATCCAGATGCTTGTCGATGATCTGCTGCTGCATATCCCTCGGCAACGTATCCCACACCGCATCTACACCTGTGGCGGTGTTCAGCAGGAATGTCCCGCCGTCTGTGGCATATTGCAGCATGTCGTAGCGATCCAGGAAAACCTGTTGGTGACAGGCTACAAAATTGGCCTCGTTGATCTGATAGGTGGAACGAATCGGGTTCGGCCCGAAGCGCAAGTGCGAAATTGTCACCGACCCAGACTTCTTCGAGTCATACACGAAGTAGCCCTGCGCGTAGTTATCGGTGTTCTCGCCGATAATCTTGATGGAATTCTTGTTCGCGCCAACCGTGCCGTCGGACCCTAACCCATAGAAGATACCACGCACAACATCGTCTGGTTCCGTGGAAAAGGACGAATCGTAATCAATACTTGTAAAAGTTACGTCGTCATTAATACCCACCGTGAAGTGGTTCTTTGGCTCAGGGGCAGCTAGGTTGTCGAAGACCCCTTTCACCATCGCCGGGTTAAATTCCTTAGAGGACAGCCCATAGCGGCCACCAATGACCCGCAGGTCCACCTTCGCCTCATAGATCGCGTTGACGACATCTAGGTACATCGGTTCACCACCCGCCCCAGGCTCCTTGGTGCGGTCTAGCACAGCAATCGCCTGCGTGGTCGCCGGTAACGCCGCCAGGAAGCTCTCCGCATCAAACGGACGGTAAAGCCGCGACTTTAACACGCCAACCTTCTCGCCCTGAGCAGACAGATAATCAACGGTCTCCTGGGTGGCTTCCGCGCCAGACCCCATCAACACAATCACGCGCTCGGCATCTGGTGCCCCGACATAATCAAAAAGGTTGTATTGGCGTCCAGTTAAATCGGCAAATTCGTCCATCACCTGCTGTACGATGCCAGGGGCTTCGTCGTAGAAGGGATTGACTGTTTCTCGTGATTGGAAGAAAACATCCGGGTTTTGTGCTGTCCCGCGAATAAACGGGTTATCCGGCGTCATAGCACGGGCACGATGGGCAGCGACATCCTCAAAACGAATCAGTTGCCGTAACACAGCATCGTCTAATAACTCAATCTTGGAGATCTCATGTGAAGTGCGGAACCCATCAAAGAAGTGCAAGAATGGAATCCGTGTGCGTAGGGTTGCCGCCGTAGCGATCAGCGCAAAATCGTGCGCTTCCTGTACTGAGTTCGAGGCCAACAACGCCCAACCGGTATGGCGGACCGCCATCACATCACTATGATCACCGAAAATCGAAAGCGCCTGGGCCGCTATGGAACGCGCCGCAATATGAAAGACCGTTGGCGTTAGCTCCCCGGCAATCTTATACATATTGGGAATCATCAGTAACAAACCCTGCGACGCTGTAAATGTCGTTGTCAACGAACCCGTTTGCAACGCACCATGTACTGCACCAGCAGCCCCCCCCTCGCTCTGCATCGTAACAACCGACGGAACAGTACCCCAGAGATTTGGTTGTTCCGCACTCATCCACGCATCCGCCCACTCCCCTATCGGGGAAGCAGGGGTGATCGGGTAGATGGCAATCACCTCATTGAGCTTGAACGCAACACGGGCCACAGCCTCATTTGCATCAAGCGTCTTGAATTTCTTATCCGTCATATCTGCCTTTGCTCCTGACAATAGACACTAACCCTAATGGGAGACTCAATGTATATTGTGCCTGAACACAAGCCGAATCACGCTTGAGTATCCTCCACACATTAGTAGACGTTTGTCACATTACAAAACATTGCAGATAAACGGCGAACTCGCGTACCGGTGTCCCTATATCACCTGGATTTACCATTGCCACGGAAGCCTGTAACGCCTAGATGTAGCCGAGCATATGCCCGTCCTCACGAAGGATAAGCGCTTCGCCCAAAATTCCTATCGATGCCTAATCCAGTTGTTCGGGTCGATTGCGGCAGAACCCTACTACAGGGTTCCCCCTTGCACGCGTCCAGATGAGGCCAACCATCATAGCCAACCCCATCACACTTCAACATGAGCTAATCCGTATGCTCCAGAATCCCCTCCATCTGCATGTAGTCCTGGTCTACCACATCCGCTGGTGAAAGATCCAAAATTGCCAGCATCTCGCGGATCATATCCGCCTTTTGCTCCGCATCGCGTGCGGACCATGTGCGGCTCTTCAGCTCAATAAACAACTTATCATCCACATCCGGCTTAATCACACGGTCGATGTTAATGTAGAACAGCACATCCTTATATTTGACGTGCCAGCGTTGGCGGTCCTTCACCAGCTCATACTCACGCGACGCCCGGAAGTACTCGCGGTAGAACCGTAACGGACGATCCGCATCGGCAATAAAACGTGACCGAGACAGCACGATCATCTCATGAAAATCACGCTCTTTGCTGGCCTCGGTGAATGTGAGCCGTGCACGCACATTGGCGACCTCACCACGCTCATCCAACTTGTCGTCTTCACGATAGCGAATGAGGCCACTCTTATCTTCAAAGGCAAAGTACGTGTCGAACTGACGATAGTGAACGGATTTCACAACCTCCACATCATCATGATCCAACAACTCCTCGATTGCTCCCGACGACCTCAACAAAGCCTTCACCTGCACCTCGAAGCTCTCCCCACGCGACAGCCCCCCACTCACCGCCGCCAACTTACTCAACAAGTCCTCCTCACGGGCACTCAAGAACTCATCCACACGACGCGCATAGGCCGTCGCCTCCTCCATGAGCGCATCCACATCCACAGTGAGCAGTTGACGGTCACGCATCAGCCACACCCCATTTACAATTGTGTGTGCTACGTCACTACTCTTGGCAGCGTAGACCAACTGCGAATAAACAGCTTCTGGGTTGAGGTCAAACTTGGGCACATTGTGAATCGGGTTCGCGGCCACCACAATAATGTCCGCCCGTTTACCAACCTCCAGGCTACCTGTGATGTCGTCCATGTACATTGCCCGGGCACCATGACGTGTGGCCGCCAGCAGTGTCTGCTTCGCAGGAAACGCTGTGGGGTCCATTGTCTGCGTCTTAGCAAGCAACGCAGCCAACCGCACCTCCTCAAACATGTCCAAGTCATTGTTACTCGCGGGGCCATCTGTGCCGATGCCAACCGTCAAACCGGCCTTAACGAACTGGTCTATCGGCGCGATCCCGCTAGACAGCTTGAGGTTCGCAGATGGGCAGTGCGCAACGCGCACATCATTCTTCTGCATCTGCCGGAGTTCGCTCTCATTGATCGCCACACAATGCGCCGCCAACACCTTCGCCTTCAACACGCCAATCCCCTTGAGCCAACGCATCACCGTTTGCCCATAATCGCGGACGTTATCGTCCTGCTCCTGTTGTGTTTCGGCGATATGGATCACAAGCGGAATATCGAACTCTTTCGCCAGGATCGTGCAACGTTCTAGCGTCTCCTCCGTGTTGGAGTACGGCGCGTGTGGCGCAACTGCCGGCGTGATGAGCGGGTGCCCGCGCCACCGCTCAATAAAGCTACGCGCATAGCGCAGGCTTTCTTCGAATGTCGCTGCATCCGGTGCTGGGAACTTGAGTACCGTTTCCCCCAGCAACGCCCGCAACCCCACCTCCGCCGTTGCTTCAGCAATATCGGACTCAAAATAATACATATCCGTAAATGTCGTCGTTCCGCCGCGAATCATCTCCGCACAGGCGATCTTCGTCCCCAGCTTCACAAAATCCGGGTTCACGAACTCACGCTCCGTCGGCATGATATAGCCCATTAACCACACATCCAGCCGCAGGTCATCTGCCAACCCACGTAACAACGTCATGGGAACGTGGGTGTGCGCGTTAACCAACCCCGGCATAATATACTGTCCGGTGCAGTCCACGACCTCATCAGCCTCATAATTTGCCGCGATCTCCTCACGTGCACCAACGGCAACAATCATGTCATTACGAACAGCAACCGCACCATCTTTGTACAGGTCCATCGCATCGTTCATTGTCAGCACGATGCCACCACTCAGGATAAAGTCAACCTTTTGCACACCATCCTCCTACAGTTACGTGGCAGAGCCGAACCAAAGTGGCCTTGCCCCAGATGAAATTGCACGCCATTATACACCCACAACACAAAATCCGAACTGCAAAGAGGCTTCACCCCATGCGGCGACTGTTCCAAACTCAACGTACACGCTTCCAACTTCTGGAATCAGCGCTGGTCCTGCTGTTTTTTGTGCAGGCCTTGCGTTACCTGATTGGCGCGTTGTACAGCCGCATTGCCAGTGCATCAATTGTGGCGGCTATCCAGGCCAATAACCCGGAGGCGCTGGACCAAATTCGTACTGCACCAGGTTTCATCACACCGGATGTCGTCGGCGGGGAAATCAGCCTCCTAGCCTACATGGTGGCCTTGCCACTGTTGGCCGTCATCATCGGGCGCTTTCGTTTTATGCTGGTCCTGGCCGCTGTCCTTACTGCGGGTGGGCGCACCCTCTTAAACGCGGAAACCGATGTCACCACGGCGGCAGCAGCCGCGCTCACAGTGGGTGGCGGCCTCCTCTACATCACCCTGCTCATTCGCCACCGCCTCCCCACCTTTGCGCCTACAATGACCGTTGCCCTTGCTGCGGACCAGCTTATACGCGCCGCTGGAAACACCTTAGACCTATCTTGGGATGTCATCTATTTCCCAATTCAACTGGGGCTACTGCTCGCGGTGCTTGTGCTCACTGTGGTTAACTTTCTCAACCATAATGCAGGACGCAGCGAGGAAACCCAACAGGGTTTATTACCCTTCTGGGGAGGCATCAGCCTGGGCGCACTGTTGTTCCTACAACTCTCCCTATTGAGTTTGGCAAATGCCGTCGTCGGTCGTGCAGACATCCAGTACCCGCTTGCAGTCCCCTTACTGCTCGCGGCGACGCTCCTCCCCTTGTTGCCCGCCGTGCGCCGGGCCGCCCGCTCGTTTATCGGAACCTTCGATGTCGCCGTGCGTGGCTGGGTGTGGCTCCTGCTGATCTTCCTGCTGTTGGTGCTCGGTACCCGTTTCACCGGGGGGATTTCCGGCTTTGGGTTTGTCGCCGCACAATTTGCTGTATCCATGCTCTGGTGGTGGCTTCCACGCCCTAGGGGCGAGCGTGAACGCAGCATCGGCGGCTTATGGGTGATGATTGGGGCGCTGGTTTTTGCACTGCTTGTTGGGGCCGATGTCCTCACCTACGAATATGCGTATGCCGCCGTCACACTTCCGATTGAGATCCTGAATACAACCCTTGTTCCCCTGTTACGAGGCTTTCGGGGGCTGGGTTATGCCGTCATTTTGTTTGCCGCGCTACTGGCAACCCTGCCAATGTTGCAGAGTCAACGCCGCATTGCGTGGCGCAGCACCGCCAATACGCTCGAAACCGTCCTCATCAGTGTATTAATCGCAGGAACTATCGCCGGAGGGGCTTACCTAGCAACACCCCCGCTGATTACCCCACCGCCTCCGCTGCAAAGCCTGCGTGTAGGTACGTACAATATTCATGGTGGCTACACCGAATACTACGCCACCAATTTGGAGGAGGTCGCACAAACCATCCTTGCCAGTGGTGCAGATGTCGTGTTGTTACAGGAGATTGAGGCCGGACGGCTGACAAGCTTCGGTGTGGACCAACCACTATGGTTAGCGCGGCGCTTAGGTATGGACCGCCGCTTCTTCCCCACCAACGAGGGCTTGCAAGGTTTGGCGGTGCTATCTAAGGTTGAGATCGCCTTCGACGACGGGGAAATCCTGGCAAGCATCGGCCAACAGACTGGGTTACAACGTGTGCAAATTCAGCCCCGCGAGGGCGAGGTCGTGACACTCTACAATACATGGCTTGGCCTGCTCATCCAAGGAGAAGATATTGACCAACAAGAGGCTGACCAGCAACAACAGCTTGACCAAATCATCTCGATTATCAGCCAACACCACCCAGACCGCCAACTTGGGCGTACAGTCCTCGGTGGGACATTCAACAACGTGCCAGACTCCGACCTCGTCCGTAGCGTCGGCGAGCGCGGCTTCTCCGATCCTTTTGCCGGGACCAACGTCCAACGCTCCGCAACATTACTCCGCACAGGGATTCGCGCACGGGTAGACTATGTGTGGATTTACCCGCAGATCGCGGAGGGTGTCGGCGTTATGCCCACTATTGCCTCCGACCATCGTCTCACCTACGTGCAAATATCACTTGGCGCACCATAAACCCCCACTACGATGTAGATGGGTCCGTTTTATGGGGTGTGGTCAGGTGCTCGCCCGTGCGTTGGGCCTCCATCTCGCTCTCCCGCGCCTCAATCTGAATCGACCTAAGCGCATCGCGAGCGGCGGACTGCGCTGCGGCCCGTTTGCTGCGCCCCACGCCCTCTCCGGCGACTCCCTCATCAATCACAACGGCCACCCGGTATTCCTTATCGTGATCTGGGCCGCTCTCGCTCAGTGTATCATAAACAGGCGTGATGCCGTGTTCGCTCTGGCTCCACTCCTGAAGCAGTGTACGGGCATCCTGGTATAGTGCCTCCTCAATCACCACGTCCAAGCGTGCCTCCAACAACGGCAGCACCAGTTGACGCACAGCATCCATGCCCTGGTCCAAATACAGCGCTCCCACCAAGGCCTCAAATGCCGCACACAAGTTCGTCTTGCGCCGCCGTCCCCCACTGCTCTCCTCCCCCTTGCCCATACGTAGCGCCTTGTCCAGGTCACAGTGCAACGCCAACTCACGCAGCGACTCTGTACGCACCAGTGCAGCCCGCAACCGTGTAAGCCGTCCCTCCGCACTTTCCGGGTACAAGTTATAGAGCATATCTCCGCTAAGAAAGTTCAACACAGCATCCCCCAGGAACTCCAACCGTTCATTATCGGGTTCCTCGTTGCCGTTCTCGTTTGCATACGACCGATGCGTCATGGCCTGCTGTAATAGCGCCTCATCATGAAAGTGAATACTCAGTTTGATTTGTAGATCATCGGTAGAAATCAGGGCTTCCCCTGTTGTGGTCATTTTCTCCTGGTCGCTCATGATGCCTAGTCCTCGAAAGCCTTAAATACAAGTACGGCATTATGGCCGCCGAAGCCGAATGAATTACTGACGACATGACGAATGGACATCTCACGCGCCTCATTAGGAATATAATCAAGATCACATGCTGGGTCTGGGTCCGTCAGGTTGATCGTCGGTGGCGCAACCTGGTCCCGAATTGCCATCACACTAAAGACGGCCTCCATCGCCGCAGTCGCGCCCATTGCGTGCCCGGTCACACTTTTGGTCGAACTCACCGGGATGTTATAAGCCGTTTCACCCAGCGCGTGTTTGATGGCATAGGTCTCCATCGTATCATTAAGCGGCGTTGCCGTCCCGTGTGCGTTGATATAGTCCACATCTTCAGCCTCAAGCCGCGCATCGGCCAGCGCCCGCCGCATAGCCGCCGCCGCACCCCGCCCCTGTGGGTGTGGCGCAACAATATGATAGGCATCTGACGTCGAACCGTAACCAATAATCTCCCCTAAAATTGCCGCACCGCGTGCTCTTGCTGTCCCTAGTGCTTCCAAAACCAGTCCGCGTGCTCTTGCTGTCCCTAGTGCTTCCAAAACCAGCACCGCCGCCCCCTCCG
>CAYWZS010000031.1:0-18389 GCA_964462905.1 uncultured Anaerolineaceae bacterium | reverse complement strand
CCGCGTGCTCTTGCTGTCCCTAGTGCTTCCAAAACCAGCACCGCCGCCCCCTCCGCGACGACCAACCCGGTGCGTGCCACATCAAACGGGCGCATCGCCTGTGTTGGGGTCTCCGCCTCATGCGAACAAGCCCCCAAGCGATCAAACCCAGCAATCGAGTTCGGCAATATCGGCGCTTCGCTGGCCCCAGCAAACATCAGGTCTGCACGTCCCAGTCGAATCTGGTCAAACGCATGGCCGATACAGTCCGCCCCCGTCGCACAGGCAGATGTAAGAATATACGAACTCCCCCACAGGCCAAGCATCATACTCGCACTACTACTTCCTGTTGTGGTCATAAAACTGGGAATCCCAAACGGCGACATCCGACGTGGGCCATTCGCGTCAATGTTGTGAAGCTGCTCAGAAAATGTTGTCATTCCACCAATCGCAGAACCAACACATGCCCCAGCACGCGCTCGTTGTTCGTCCGTCTCCAATGTCTCCGGGGTGATCCCAGCATGACCCGCCGCCTGTTGCACAACAGCATGAGCAAGTACCTGGTACCGATCCCGGCGGCGCACCTCCTTAGCAGGTAAAGCATCCATGGGCTTCCAATCACGCACCTCCCCCGCGACTTTCACCTTAAAATCCGTCGTGTCGAAGTGCGACAACCAACCAATCCCGCTGCGCCCAGCAACCACCCCCTCCCAACTCGTCTCTACAGTATTCCCCACAGGGGTAATAGCACCCAGTCCGGTGATAACCACGCGTCTCGTCACCGTCATTGCTCCCTCTGTCAGCAGTCTTGTTTTGCCAATTTCCTGATTGTATACTGCTAGAGACGTAACGAAAACAATCAGTGCAACGGAGACAACCTCTTGGGCCTTTTCCGCAGCGGCATGTCCAAAACCCGAAATTCCTTCTTCGGGCGCATCTCACAGATGCTCGGGGCAACCGAAATCGACGATGACACCTGGGAAGACATCGAAACCTTGTTGATCCAGGCAGACCTGGGTGCAGAAACAACCCTACGGGTTGTGGATGAGGTGCGCGAACGGGTTCAGCAAGCAGGTGTAATCACGACCGAAGGCGCACAACAAGTCTTGAAGGAGACGCTGCGGTCACTGCTAGACGTGCCGCCTCCGCTCGACCTCGAGGGCCGTCAGCTTTCCGTCATTTTGATTGTCGGCGTCAACGGAGCGGGCAAAACCACTTCGATCGCCAAGCTCTCCAACCAAATGAAAAGGGACGGGCGCAAGGTCATCCTGGCCGCCGCAGATACCTTCCGTGCTGCCGCGATTGAGCAGTTGCAGACCTGGGGCAAGCGAATTGATGTCCCAGTTATCGCCGCCGAGCCGAACTCCGATCCCGGTTCCGTCGTCTTCAACGCAACCAACGCCGCCCGTGCGCGAAAGCTAGACACACTCATCGTGGACACCGCCGGACGGCTCCACAACAACTACAACCTGATGGAAGAACTTTCCAAGATCAAAGGCGTCTCCCAAAAAACCGTCCATAAAGCACCCCACGAAGTACTTCTCGTGTTGGACGGCACCACCGGGCAAAACGCGCTCCAACAAGCAAAGAAGTTCCAGGAAGTTGTGGACATCACAGGTGTCATCGTCACCAAGTTGGACGGCTCCGCCAAGGGTGGCATGATCTTCGCCATCTATAACGAACTGAAGCTGCCTGTCCACTACATTGGCCTGGGCGAAGGTATAGACGACCTAGCCCGCTTCGACCCCGACGCCTTCATCGACAGCCTGTTCGACGAAAACTGACACACCAACTCGACGGCCCCCACCCCACCGCCGCACAGCATTCGCTGAATACCTCCCTTTTGACATTCACTGAGCAGAAAGGAAACACGGCGGCCCCAGGGGGCGCGTTGCCCCCTTTGCCTGCCGCCTTCACCATTATGGATAGCCTCGCAACCAACCTGAAAACGCTGAAAAACAAGGTCGCTGGCCTCATGCAGCGCCTCGATATCGACGGCAAAGCGGCCAAACTCGCCGACCTGGAAAAACAGGCCGCTGCGCCGGACCTGTGGGATAACCCCGACGAAGCCCAAAAGCTCATGCAGGAGCTTTCCCGCGTCAAGGCAGAGGTGGACCGCTGGCGCAATCACCTGACACAAATCAGTGATGCGCTGGAACTCATCGAACTCGCCGAGGACAATGAGCTACTGGCCGACCTCACCACCGAGTACAACCAACTCGTCACCAAGACAGATAAAATGGAACTCGCGGTTGTGTTCTCCGGCGCACACGCCACCGCCGACGCTATCCTGTCAATTCATGCCGGGGCCGGTGGGACTGACGCCCAGGATTGGGCACAAATGTTGGAACGCATGTATACTCGGTGGGCAGAAGCTAACGGGTATCGTTATGAGGTTCTCGACCGTAGCGACGGCGAGGAAGCCGGGATTAAAAACGTGACAATGAGCATAAGCGGGGGCGACTACCCCTACGGATACTTGCAAAGCGAACAGGGCGTCCATCGTCTTGTTCGCATCAGTCCGTTCAACTCCAACGGTAAACGCCAGACCTCGTTCGCCAAAGTAGAACTCTACCCGGACATCCAGGACGACATCGAAATTGATGTGAACCCAAGTGATCTGCGAATCGACACATTCCGAGCCGGAGGCGCAGGCGGCCAGCACGTCCAGAAGAACGACACGGCTGTCCGCATCACCCATGAGCCAACCGGGATCGTTGTCCAATGCCAGAACCAACGTAGCCAGACCCAAAACCGGGACCGGGCTATGCAAATTCTCAAATCACGGTTGTTCGAGATGGAGCAGAAGAAGCAGGAGGCCGAACTCGCTCAATTGAAGGGAGAAAATGTGGACGCAGGCTGGGGTAACCAGATTCGTTCCTATGTCCTTCACCCCTACCAAATGGCGAAAGACCTACGGACCAGCTATGAAATGGGCAATGTCGGCTCGGTTTTGGATGGTGACCTCAACGGGTTTATGGAGTCTTACCTACGGGCACAGTTGGAGAACCTTTCGGACTAACGGATACACAACAATAGGAGAAACGCAACACCATGACAGAAGCAAATCAGGAACGCTTCGATGAGTTAAAATCCCGCTTGGAAGACCTACAGGAGAGCTTCGACCCTGACGACATGCGCCGTCGCCTGGAAAGAACAGCGAAAACTGCCCAGGAACTGCCAGAACGACTAGCGACCCTGCGTGAACGCGGCTATCCTTTCAGCCCAGAACTCGACACGCAAGCGACCACCCTCAACGCCACCTGGGGCGCTGTCCGTAAGAAAGTTGCGGGAGCCATTGACGAGGAGCATAACGGGTTAACCGGCGCACGGTCCATGCCAGGGCCATTGCTCACCCAGGCAGAACGTCTTGTTGAGAATGAAGCGATGTTTGATAAGCTCGCCGACCAAGTTGAGGCAGCGTTAGATCGCCTAGAAACGGCCAACAACGAAGCCAGCAAGCGTATTGACGCGATAGCCAATGAAATTGAGGACCAGATCAATGACCTTAGCAGCCAGTTACGCGCCATCGAGAAAGTGATGGATTACGCTGAAGACATCACCTTCAAACTAGCTGACGGTGAGCGTGTCTATATGGCGGCTGAGGCCGAACTCATCGTGACAGGCAAGGGCGGCCAGGACCCAGATGGGGTTGTATTCCTAACAAACCAGCGCGTTGTGTTCGAGCAACGCGAGAAGACGGGCAAGCGCATGGGCATGTTCGGTGGCAAGATGGAGCAAGAGGTTGAGTGGGAAACCCCACTAAGCGCCGTTAGCGTCGTAAACACCGAGAACAAAGGCGTGTTCAAAGGCCGCGATATACTACACATCACCCATGACGGGGCGAACGCTACGCTCGAACTAAAGGGCCGTGCAGACAACAACCAATGGGCAGAAGCCATTCAAAAAATGATCGACGGCGAGATTCAGTAGCAAGTTCAACGCGTGAAGTGGGTGCCACAGCGCCCGTTTCTCGCGTTTTTCAGGAGCTTATGGTACTATATCCGCAATGAAACAAAAAACGCGGCAGCACACGGTTGTACCTCCCCAAAAGCGGTGGAACCGCTCTTTGTGTTTCTATTGACAACCCCTCGTATCACCCGTATAATGTGATGTACGAACGTAGTCTGCGATTTGATCCAATCTTAACCCAGGTGCAAGAGCGTTAGGGATATTTCCCAGACGCTTTTTATGTCTCTCATACCACCGGGGGTCGTAGCCACCTGTATTTTCGTACACAGCCGAAAAGCAGCCCCACCCCAAGTCCACACCCATTCTGAGGAGGAACCGCCTTGGAGGCGAAAAATTTTAGCGCGTTACGCATCAGTTTGGCTTCCCCGGATCAGATTCTATCCTGGTCTTATGGTGAAGTCACCAAACCGGAGACCATCAACTACCGCCGTCTACGCCCGGAGAAAGACGGCCTATTCTGTGAGGCCATCTTCGGCCCCACAAAGGATTACCAATGCTACTGCGGTAAGTACAAGAACATCCGCTACAAGGGCATCATCTGCGATAAGTGCGGTGTGGAGGTAACGCGCGCCTCTGTCCGCCGGGAACGTATGGGCCATATCAACCTAGCCGCCCCGGTAGCACATGTGTGGTACACCCGCCGCGTTCCCAGCTATCTCGGCCTACTGTTGGATGTCAGCCGCCGCAACTTGGACCGTGTGCTGTACTTCGCACAATACGTTATCACCGAAGTCAACGAGGAAACCCGCCAGAAGGCGCTCAAGCGCATTGAGCGCGAGCTTCACGAAAAGGAAAAGGCTATCTCCAGCGAGATAGAAGGCCGCCGTATGGTCGTCAAGCAAGAGCGCGATGAGGCACTCGGCCCCATCGACGAACGCCGTGCGGAGATCAACACCCACTTTGAGCGTGAGCTAGAACGTCGTACCGACCAGATTGTCGAAACGGGCCGTAGTATTCAAAACCGTATCGAGGCCATGCTAGACGAAGAGGCCAAGACCGACACCATCTTCGGCATCGGCGACGAAGAAGAAATTGTCGTCAGCGCCGGAGACACCATCAGCAACGAGCACATCGCAGATGTACAGGAGTTGGTAAAGGGCTACATCACTGAGCTTGAAACCGCCATTCAAGAAGAACGCGAGCGCGAACTCACACGTCTTGAGGTGGAATACAACAACTTCTCTGGTGAAGCCGGTGATGGGCTTGACGAACACGTCACCCAACTAGAGGAGCGCATCCAGGTCATCCGCGACAGCGCCCGCAAGGCTCGTGAGGACCTCGAGAAGCTGGAACAAGGCCAGTTCCTTTCCGAAACCCAGTACCGCGAGTTGAAGAACCGCTATGGCAATGTGTTCCAGGCCAACATGGGTGCCGAGGCATTTCACACCATCCTAGGCACACTGGATATGGGTAAGCTCTCCAAGGAACTGTGGCATGAGGTCCGCACCACACGCTCCAAGCAACGCAAGAAGAAGGCCACCAAGCGACTTCAGGTGTTGGAGGCCCTACGCAAAAGCGATAACTCCGCCCAGTGGATGATTTTGACCATTCTCCCCGTCATCCCGCCAGACCTACGCCCAATGGTACAGCTTGACGGCGGTCGTTTCGCCACTAGCGACCTTAACGACCTATATCGCCGCGTGATTAACCGTAACAATCGCCTCAAGCACCTGTTAGAGCTAGGCGCACCGGACGTGATCGTCCGTAATGAGAAGCGTATGTTGCAGGAGGCCGTGGACAGCCTAATTGACAACAGCCAGCGCGGAAAGGCACTCAGCCGTCGCGGTCGCCGCGAACTGAAGTCCCTCAGCGATATGTTGAAAGGCAAGAAGGGCCGCTTCCGCCGCAACCTGCTTGGTAAGCGTGTGGACTACTCCGGTCGTTCTGTGATCGTGATTGGGCCAAAACTGAAGCTGTACCAGTGTGGCCTGCCGAAGAAGATGGCGCTAGAACTCTATCGCCCCTTCGTGATTAGCCGCCTTGTGCGGTACAGCTACGCCAGCAACGTGAAAGGGGCCAAGCGCATCATTGAGCGTGAACGTCCTGAGGTCTGGGAGGTGTTAGAGGAAGTCATCAAAGAGCGCCCGGTGCTACTCAACCGTGCGCCAACATTGCACCGCCTCGGCATCCAGGCGTTCGAGCCAGTTCTGGTCGAGGGTAAAGCCATCCAGATTCACCCGCTGGTCTGTTCCGCCTTTAACGCGGACTTCGATGGTGACCAGATGGCAGTACATGTCCCACTGAGTGAGCGTGCCGTGAAAGAAGCCCGTGAGCTGATGCTTTCCACCAACAACCTGCTGAAGCCCTCAGACGGTTCTCCAATTGTCGGCCCGGCCAAAGACATGGTGCTTGGCTGTTACTACCTGACAATGGACCCGTCCGTCGAGATTATCTGCCGCCCGGAAAACGCCGAGAAATTCCGCTCCTTCGGCAGCATCAAGGGGGGCGACCACAAGATCGGTATCGCATTGCGATCCAACGGCTACTACCACGCCCTAAACCACGACATCACCAATATGACCCTCTATGAGGACACTGTTGAAGAGGACGAAAACGGGCGGGCAGTCACCACAGAAACAGCCGTAGACCGTATGTTGCGGGCTGTTATTGATGGTGAGGTGGATGCCACACTCGCCAATACAGTCGAGGTTCGTAAGATCATCCGTGAGCGTGGCCTGGAGAACGACCTTGTGGTCGCGAACTTGCACGAGCGCCGTTTGGTGGTCGATATGGACGAGGTCGAATACCTCTACAAGCTGGGCATGGTGGAACTTCACACCCCCATCTTGTTAGGGAACTACAACGACGAGTCCGGCCCACAGGCCGAGCCAGAGCCGTGTACGATCGGTCGTGCTATCTTCAACCGCATCCTGCCAGACGAACTGCGCTTCGTGCAGGAAACGCTAGGCAAGAAGGGCCTCAACAACCTTGTCGCCCGCGCCTACGAAATCGTCGGCAGCGAGATCACAACCGAAATCGTAGACCAAATCAAGGACTACGGCTTCAAGTATGCCACAGTTTCCGGCACCACCATCGCCGTCTCCGACCTCACAATCCCAGAGCAGCGCGGTGAGATTCTGGAACGCGCCGAGAAAATTGTGGAACGCGCCGAGCGCGACTTTCGTCGCGGTCTGTTGACCGAGGAAGAACGTTACCAAATCACCATCGAGCAGTGGACCCACGCTAAGGACACGCTTCAGGAGTTGATCCGTGCCACATTGGACCCCTACGGCCCGATTGCGATCATGGCAATCTCCGGCTCCACCAAAGGTGGTTTCGGCCCGATTACCCAGTTGGCCGGGATGCGCGGCCTCATGGCAGACCCGTCCGGGCGTATCATCGACCTCCCGATTCGCAGCCACTTCCGCGAGGGGCTGAACGCGCTAGAGTACTTCATCTCCACGCACGGTGCGCGTAAGGGTCTGGCGGACACGGCCCTGCGTACTGCCGACGCAGGCTACCTGACACGTCGCTTGGTAGACGTTGCCCAGGACATGATTATCAATCGCACGGACTGCGGCACCGAAGAGGGTCTCTGGATTCGCCGTAGTGACGACATCGCCGGTCAGACGATCCGCGACCGCATTGTCGGGCGTATCGCCGCACGCGACGTGATCGACCCAGATACAGGCGAAATCATTGTTCGCCGTAACGAGGTCATCGATTCCGACATCGCCAACATCATCCTACGCACCACATCTGTTGAGGATGTTTGCGTGCGGAGCCCGATGACCTGTGACCTCGTTCACGGTATCTGCGCCATGTGCTACGGGCGCGACCTGGGTCGTGGTGAGATGGTCGGCATCGGGACAGCAGTCGGCATCATCGCCGCCCAATCCATCGGCGAGCCGGGCACCCAGTTGACACTCCGCACCTTCCACTCTGGTGGTACAGCTCAGGCATCCGGCGACATCACAAGCGGTCTGCCGCGTGTAGAGGAGCTGTTCGAGGCCCGCAAGAAGCCCAAGGGTGAGGCCATCATCAGTGAAATCGGTGGTGTCGTCCACCTCACCAAGCGTGACGGCGTGCGTATTGCCACCGTAATCGACAGTGAGGTATTCAGCGACACCTACACCATTCCCGGCGACTGGGATTTGCTGGTGAACGATGAAGAGGCCGTCAAGGAAAATCAAGACTTAGCCTCATCGCCCGACGGTTCGGAGGTCACCAAGGCGCGTATGGGTGGCGACATCCATATCGAAAAAGGCGAAAACGGCCAACATGTCATCTACATCCGCTACGAACGCCGCGAGGAGATCGAGTACGAACTGCCGTCCAACTCACGCTTGATGCCGGACGTCTACGAGAACGCGGTCATCAAGCCGGGCCAGCAGCTCACGGAGGGGTCGAAGAACCCGCACCGTATCCTGCGGATTCTCGGTGAGGAGGCCACGCAGCAGTATCTGCTCACTGAGGTCCAGAAGGTGTACCGCAGCCAGGGTGTGAACATCAGCGACAAGCACTTCGAGATCATCATCCGCAAGATGCTATCGCGTGTTCAGATCACCCGCAGTGGCAATAGCACCCTGTTACCGGGCGAACTTGTAGACAAGATTCAGTTGACCGAGATCAACAGCGAAATTCTGGATCAGGGCGGCGAGCCAGCGGCTGGTGCCCCCGTGCTGCTCGGCGTGACCAAGGCCGCGCTCAACACGGACAGCTTCCTCTCCGCATCCAGCTTCCAGCACACCATCCGTGTGCTTGCGGGTGCCGCTATCGAGAGTAAAGTGGACCGTCTCTACGGCCTGAAGGAGAACGTCATCATCGGTAAGCTGATCCCAGCAGGGACAGGTTTCCACACTTACCAAGACCGTGAGGCAATTAAAGCATCAGACTACATTGCGATTCCGCAACCAGAAGCGGATGTCGTATCCGAGACAGACATCGAAGGCGATAACGCCCTCGCCTCTGGCGACTAAACACAACAATACGGTATAACACCGAAGGGCGGGTCCATCGTGGCCCGCCCTGGGCGTTTACCTCAATCACCAGACGACACCGTAGCAGGTATCTTAGTTGCTCGCCGTTGTTGGCGCAGGCTCGCCACAACCACCCCCACCAAAATAAACACACTCCCCAACACCTCCCAAACGGAAGGCATCTCCGCAAATGCAAAATAGGCTATGATTGCGCTGACGATGGGTTCTAACTTCGTTAGCACACTGATGTACGTCGCCGACATGTACTTCACCGCATAGTTGAGCGCACTATGCCCGATCAACTGCGGAATCACAGCCAATGCCACCAACCAACCATACCCCGCCGCACTGTAGCCAACCAACGGCACACCGGTTACCACCAACACCAACAACAGACTCAACCCGCCTATCCCATACACAATCCAAATATACGGCACCAGCGCAAGGTCTGCCCGCAGCTTACGCCCAATCGTTAAATACACAGCAACAGCCAGCGCACCCAGCAGGGCAAGCACACCTCCCAAAACAGGGTTTGTCCCCCCAGCAAATCCACTGCTTCCACCAGACGGAATCGCCAGGAACAAACCACCACCAATCGCTATTGCCATCCCCAAAATAACCATCGCTCGCGGCACCTGTCGTAGAAATATCCACTCCAATAACACCGCCCATATCGGCGTCGTGCTCACAAGCGTCACGCTCACAAGCACGGTGGTATACTCCAGCGAGAGGTTCCAGAACGCAAAGTGTGCCGCCAGAAAAAACCCACTCAACACTGCCAAACCCCAGTCCCGCAGGCTGAGGCCACGGAGCGCACCACGATAACGCCACAACGCCGGTATCGTCAACAGCAACGCCGCCCCTAACAGACGAAAGGCCGCAATGTATAGCGACGGTACGCCCTCACCCTGAGCATATCGAATCAAGATCGCAGCAAATGAAATCGCCATCATACCTATGACCAAAACAATGACAGTTGAACGGGGTGCAGCCTCTTGAGACATGCAGGAACCTCTTGTGGTGAGTAACGAATGAGAGCTTGGTTGTAGCCGCCCAGGAGATACGGTAATTTCCCGTCTACAGCGGCCATTCTTAGATTCTACATACACTGCTGCGCTATGATAAGGACTGCTTAGGAATTTGACTCAAGCTCATAAAGGAGACTATACAATATGGCTTTTGAACTTCCGGCCCTAACCTATGCCTTTGACGCACTAGAGCCGAACATCGACGCCAAGACGATGGAGATCCATCACGACAAGCACCATGCAGGCTATACCAGCAAGCTCAACGCCGCCCTAGAAGGGACCGAGTGGGCGGACAAAAGCATTGAGGACATTCTCGCCAATCTGAGCAGCCTCCCGACAGACAAGCAAACCGCTGTCCGTAACAACGGTGGCGGCTTCGCCAACCACGCCCTGTTCTGGGAAGTCATCGGTCCGGACGCTGGCGGCACACCCTCTGGCGACCTCGCCACAGCCATTGATAGCGCCTTCGGCAGCTTCGACAGCTTCAAGGAACAGTTCGAGACTGCCGCCAAGACACAGTTTGGCTCCGGCTGGGCCTGGCTGTACGTCGCCAAAGACGGCAGCTTGGCTGTGAAGGGCACCCCCAACCAGGACACGCCCCTGATGGATGGCGAGACGCCGATCCTGGGAATCGACGTGTGGGAACACGCCTACTACCTAAACTACCAAAACCGCCGCCCAGACTACGTGGCTGCATTCTGGAACATCGTCAATTGGGACAAGGTCGCAGAGAAATTCGCCGCCGCCAAGTAAGGTGTCCATATAGGGCAACAACGAGCAATGCAGTATGTTTGCATGACACATAGCATCTCAAAAGCTCTCAAAAAGGCGCTACAATATGTAGTGTCTTTTTTGCTTACAGACGCCCTGATGGACAAGGGCAAACACCAATATAGGAGCAATTTATCGTGACCGAACAAGAATACCGCGTCGAAATAGACTCCCTCGGTGAAGTGCGTGTCCCCAAAAACGCCTACTACGCCGCCCAAACCCAACGCGCCGTAGAGAACTTCCCCGTGAGCGGCCTCAAGCCCTACCCGGCCTTTATCTGGTCTATGGCAACAATCAAGCGAGCCGCCGCTGAGGTCCATAAAGACCTAGGGATGCTTCAGGAAGACTGGGCAGACGCCATCATCCAGGCGGGCGATGAAATCCGTGCAGGCGCACACTGGGATCACTTCGTCGTGGACCCATTCCAAGCAGGCGCAGGCACCAGCCATAACATGAACACCAACGAGGTCATGGCGAACCGCGCTAACCTTATCCTCGGCTACTCCCTGGAGGCCGACGACAAGCCCATCCATCCCAACAACCATGTCAACATGGCCCAGTCCACCAATGACACTATTCCAACAGCGATTCGCCTTGGCGTCCTGTGGAAGCTAGACGAACTGCTCGCGACATTGCAAGCCTGTGCCGACGCCCTCAATGAAAAAGCTACCGAATGGGACGATGTTGTAAAAAGTGGTCGTACCCACCTCCAAGACGCTGTCCCAGTTCGTTTAGGCCAGGAAGTCGGCGCATGGGCCAAGGCGCTGGAGCGCAACATCGAGAAAATCAAGTTCGCCGCAGAGGGCCTACGTCGCCTGGGGATCGGGGGCACCGCCGCCGGGACCGGCCTCAATGCTCACCCGGAGTATCATGCTCGTATGGTCGCCAAGTTGAGTGAACTGACCGGGCTGGAACTCTACGAAAGCGATAACCTGTTCGAGTCTATGCAATCCATGCAGGATGCCGTGTTCTTCTCCGGCGCACTCCGCACCGCCGCCCAGGACCTCACCCGCATCGCCAATGACATGCGTCTGCTCTCTAGCGGCCCAACAACCGGCCTCGCCGAGATCACCATGCCAACAGTACAACCCGGTTCATCCATCATGCCAGGCAAGGTGAACCCCGTACTCGCCGAAATGCTCAACCAGGCAATGTTTCACATCATGGGCAACGACCACGCCGTCAACATGTGTGGGCAGGCCGGGCAGCTAGAACTCAACGTCATGATGCCCATCATCTCCCACAACCTCAACGAGATGATGATCGTCATGATTGGTTCCGTCAACGCCTTCACCGACAAGGCCGTCAAGGGGCTAATCCTCAACCGCGAACAGGCCGAGGGCTGGCTCGCCAACAACCCAATTCTCGTCACCGCCCTGAACCCTATCATCGGCTACAACAACGGCGCGACTGTCGCCAAGAAGGCACTTGCCGAGCGTAAAAGTGTACGTCAGGTTGTGCTGGAAATGGGCCTGATGAGCGAGGAAGACCTCGACAAAGCTCTGGACGCCTACCAGATGACCGAAGGCGGCATCACCACAAAATAACCCCTTATCTATCAAAATACTATCTGGGCATGAACATAAATGTGCCCGGATTTTTTATTGAGGCACACAACGTTATCGAGTATACTCCGAGTTTGATTATTCGAACGACCATCGAAGGCGCGTATCCCCCTTGGCAAAGCAAATGCTCGGCAAATACGAGATACAAGAACGGCTGGGGCGTGGCGGCATGGCAGAGGTCTACCTCGCCTATCACTCCAACCTAGATCGCTATGTCGCGATTAAAATTCTCCATGCCTTCCTCGCAGAAGACAACGAGTTTCGCGTTCGCTTTGAGAAGGAAGCCCGCAACATCGCCAAACTCAGCCATGCCCATATTGTGCGGGTATACGACTTCGACTATGCCGAGGACCGTGACAGTTACTACATGGTGATGGAACTCATCAAAGGTGAATCGCTCAAAGAACGCCTTCAGGATATTTCTGACGCCAACGAACGCCTACCCGTGAAGGAAGTTCTGCGTATCATCCGCGAGGCAGCCAGCGCCCTCGCTTACGCCCACAGTCGCGGCATGATCCACCGCGATGTCAAACCCGCAAACCTGATGATCGATGAGGACAACCGTATCGTCCTGACGGACTTCGGCATCGCAAAAATGCTGGACTCCAAACAACTCACCGTCAGTGGCGGGATGATCGGAACCCCTGCTTACATGTCGCCCGAACAGGGATTAGGCGAGGCAGGCAACGAACGCTCAGACATCTACTCACTCGGCGTTATCATGTATCAGTTGCTCGTTGGGCAACTCCCCTACGACGCAGAAACTGCCCTCGGTGTCATCTTAATGCACGTCAATGATCCAATCCCGATGGTGCGTAGCTATAATCGCAACATACCAGAAACAGTGCAGGAAGTCGTCAACCGGGCAATGGCGAAAGACCCCAACGACCGCTACCAAACTGCTGATGAGATGATCGCAGATATTGAACACTGCGAAATGGAAATGTCGTCTGGGGAGGTTACCCGCACGCGCCCCCCAGAGTTACTCACCAAACCAGAGCCATCACCACAGCCCAAACCCCAAACCCCGTCATCACCTGCTAACGCTAAGCCCGCCCCCAACACCACCGAAGACCGCCTGCGGACCAACCAAGCAATGTCCAAGCTGGAACCACAGAACAATAACAACCTCCGCTGGATCATTCCTATGGTCGCGTTGATTCTGTTGGTTGGGGGTGGTTTTTTCGGCGCGATACAACTTGGGCTAGTCGGCGGTAACATCCCACCAACAACAGATGTCGCTGTGCTTGCGGCAAATGAAACATCAACTGCCCTCGCGCTGGCTGAAGCTATAACTGAGGAATCAACAGTCACACCAGCAGCCACCGTCACAAATACAGCAACATCAAGCCCTTCACCCACGGAAACCCCAACCAATACACCAACGCTAACCACAACAGCCATCCCGACGGAAACCTCAACACAACCGCCACCGTCAGAGACACCCACCCCGAGCCAAACACCCAACATGACAGCCACCATCGCTGCGGAGCAAACCGCTACCATTGCCGCCTGCACCTTCGACTATGCCATTGTGGACCAAGTACCTGATAACGGTGAGGATGGTGGATTTTTCCCCGTCAATCAGCCTTACACACGGCAGATCGCCCTCCTCAACACAGGAACCTGCCACTGGGGAGAAAACACCTCGCTAACCTTCGTTGGCGGCGAGGATTTCGACGCCGGGCCACGTATTTTCATTCGTGAATCGCTACAAATCGGGGAGGAAGTGACCGTTGTGTTCGAAGGCACTACACCACAGTCCGGTAGTGTCGAACCCTACACCGGCACATGGCAACTCCGCACACGCGGCCAACGCGACATTGGCGTGCCACTGGTAATCAGTGTGCTTGTGTTCGATCCAGGTTCCTAGTGCCTATAGGCAGACGCAGTCCGCGCTGCGTGTTATGCTTGCCCCCTAAGCAGGAAAGAAAGGATTTACCAACTATGAATCGTGATGAAGCCTGGCAAATTGTCTGCGAGCACGTTCAGTCAGACAGCCTACGGAAACACATGCTCTCAGTGGAGTGTGCAATGCGTGCCTACGCCCCTCACTATGACGAAGACGTAAACAGTTGGGGCCTCGTCGGGCTGTTGCATGACTTCGACTGGGAAATTCACCCCACGTTAGAACAACACCCCATTGACGGTGCGCCTATCCTCCGTGGACGCGGCCTAGACGAAGAAGATGTCCGCACCATCCTTAGCCACGGCCCACAGGACGAACACCCCCGCATCACCACCCGCGACAAGGCACTCTACGCCGTAGATGAGCTTACAGGCCTCATCACTGCAACAGCACTCGTGCGCCCCAGCAAGGACATTCGTGATGTCAAAGTAAAATCCATCAAGAAAAAGTGGAAAGACAAATCCTTTGCCGCCGGGGTCATTCGCGGGGACATCGTGGAGGGCTGTGAGGCGCTTGGGGTAGACCTATGGGAGTTCCATGTCCCACTGGTGCTCAAGGCCATGCAAGACAACGCCGCCGAACTCGGCCTGGACGGTTCGCAAGCCTAACCCCTCACATTAGAAGAAAAACCTCGCCCGAAGCTATCGGCGAGGGATTTTCGTTTTTGGGCGCATCCGCGAGGCCGCCCCACTCCTTACGTGTCCTGGTTAAGGGTCCGCTGCAAAGCCTCATTCAAGTCCTTCTGACGGCGCTTGCTGTTGCGGTTCTTCTTGTTGCGCCCGCGCTTGCCAGAAGATACCACGGGTTCACCGTCTGTATCATCGTCCATCGCCTGACGCAACGCCAACTCCATCGCCGTTGGGACAGCCTCTTCCTCCTCAGCCGCGCCAGAGATCTCCGCCATCACCTTACGCTGTTCTTCTTCTTCCAGCGCCTTAATGCTCAAGTCAATCTGACGCTTCTTCTTGTTGATCTTGATGACACGCACACGCACTTCCTGGCCGACCGATACCTTATCCTCTGGCGAGTTAATGTATTCGGTAGACAGTTCACTGACATGAACCATGCCAGGGCGCTCTGCACCAATATCGACAAAAGCGCCGAAATTCTCGATACGAACAACCTTCCCGGTCAGCTCTGCACCAACACGAATCTCACTGAGGGGGTTCTCTGGCGGCTTCTCAGTCGCCAGGGCAATCCGCCCACTGTCAGCATCCGCCTTGAGGACATACACGGTAATCTCCTCACCGGCCTTCACAACATCCTCAACATTACGGACATTTTGCTGACCAAGCTGTGAGATGTGCAGCAGCGCATCCTTGCCAACGCCAATATCCACAAAAGCACCATACAGCTCAATGCTCTTGACTTTGCCCTTTAGCTCCATGCCAACCTTCAAATCCTCAATGGCGCGTGGCATATTCGCTGTAGCAGGTGCGTTCGCCTCAACAGCGGCCTCAGCCTCACTCGGTATCTCACCCTCTGTTTCGGCTTCCACCACAGGGGACGCTTCCACCTCAGCAATTGGTGCTTCGGCTTCTGCATCTACGACCGGGGCGTCCGCTTCTTCGACTGCCGCCTCGGCTTCTTTATTAACGGTTTCATCTGTCATGGTCAGAACCATTCCTTTCGTCGTTGTGCGAACGGGACACGATAGTCGCGACATAGCGCGTTCAAAAATAGGAATTGCAATAAGTAACAGAAGCAATTGCAACGCGGTGTTTCGTTGCAAGCCTATGGTTATGCGTTGGGTTGCAGGTCATACGGATTCTCAGCATAATCTGCGTAAGGCTTATAACCATCCCATACATAAAGCTGTGAGTTTGCAATGACGGTCTCCACAGATGCCGTGGTCGAGAGATACGTTCCAAGAATGATAGTCTCTTCGGAAACCGCACCAGCTTCCAACCCGTCAAGGTAGAACGCCACGACCATCCCCTGCTCAGGGAAGATCAACGTGCCCACAGCAGTTTCGTTGGTGTATGGGGCTGCGCCAATGTACGCAGGTTCACCGTAGCGGTCAATCAACTCTCCTAACCGCATCGTGGGTGCATAACGCAACAGCATCCGGTCAACGATTTGCCCATCATCACTAAACAACTCACAACAGGGAGCACCCTGTTCCGATGAAAACGTGGCAAACCGTGCGCCCGCACCGCGTCGGACGGTACTCACTTCGACCTGCAAAACATTAGGGAGATCACCAAGCGTGTCTAACGCCGTTGCCCAAGTCGTTTCACCAGGCGTGATGCCATGCCAGCAGGGTGCGCCACACTCATCATCTGAGAGAATAGTGGTGTCCTGAAGAAGTTGGTCATCTAACAGCGGGGGGCGTGCAGTACACGCAACCGCCAGTAAAACGACAAACAAACTCACAATAACTGGGCGAAAACCAAACGGCAAAGCGGGGGTTTCTCCGTCACAAACCCCCGTATCGTAGCACGTTTTAAGGGGTATTCAAGCGCGAGAATGACAGCGTATACGCGCCATTCGTGCCGCCGTATATGGTGCCATAGTGTGTCGCGATCACAATATACTGCCCGGTCTGTGGCAACACCAGTTCATTAATCGCAGAATTGGTCGTCTCGTTAACGACCGCATCATCGTTGCTCGCCAGCTCGATTCCCGTCGGCCCTACCACAAACAGCAACGTGTCCAGCGTGCCAGCCGTCGCGTCCATACGGAACGATACCGTCTCGTTGGCTGTGCCGTCGAAGGTATAAACGTCAAAACGATTATCGTCGGTGATCGTGCCTTGTGTCGGCACCCCAGCCGTTAACGCAAGTGCATCAGGTAACGCCGCAATGTAGTCGATTGTCTCACTACCACCAGCGATCCCACCCGGCCCACGCGTCACCCGGCCATCAACACCAATCGTGAAGGTCGTGATGTAGTGGTCACGCACCAATGGCGTGAATGTGTCCGCGATAATCACCTGTCCGCCAATACTGACGGTCAGCGTCGGGGTAATCGGCGTGGTGTCCTCACAGTCATTCTGGAACCACACGTCAATCTCATAAGTACCCGGACGCAACTGCACGCCAGCCGGCCAATACGTGTAATAATACGGCGTGCCCGGTGCGACACTACAGCCCACATTACTCCCCTCAGCCACCAACGTCCCACCGCTAGGGATAATCGGATCATCGTCGAACACCGAATCACCCACAGGGTCACGCACGAGCAACTGCACATCCGCGCCAGAATCCCACGTTAGCGCAATCTCGATAATGCCATCTGGCAGATCAACACCCAATAGTGCCTCAACTGTGTTCCCACCACCCGTGACCGCCCCTGTCGCCGTAAGGGTGAACGCACCCTCCGTACCGCCGATCTGTTGCCCATAGCGTGTCGCCACGAGTGTGTAGGTTCCCGGTGTGTTGAGCACAACCGAGTTCAATGCAGAGTTACGCGTTGTCTCATCGGCATCATCATTCTGCGAGATAATCTGCCCATTCGCGTCAATCAAAAACAGATACGTGTCCAAACTACCAGCCGTCGCATCCACCGTTACAGAGATCACATCCCCGGCCTGTCCTTCGAACGTGTAAGCTACATAAGGCGAGTCGTTCGTAATCGTTCCCTCAACCGGCGTATCCAGGGTAAGCGGTGTCGCCGCCGCGTTAATCTCCGCTGTAGTCTCTGGTAGGAATTCCTGGTTCACCCCACTCGCATTCAACGTGACCGCACCATCATCCGCCACCTCAAAGCTCCCGATGAACACCTGATTCGGTAACGTCGTCCCACGAACGGGTTCCTGCGGCACCCCATCCACGCTGACATTCAACGTAAACGGTACCGCGCCGTTGCTCTCACAGTCCTGCACGTAGAACACGAGCATCTCATAGCTCCCAGTCGGCACGGCTCCCGGCCCCCAGGTCACTGTCTCTGTGGGTTCATCCGCCGTGAACGTCTCGCAGGCCCCATTGACGTTGAAACCCGGGAACGACCCGCCACTCTCGGTATTGGGATTATTCCAAAACACCGTACCGCCTACCGGGTCACGCACTTCCAAGTTCATATCCACAGAAGCGTTCCACGTTAAGCTCACCTCGATACCCGCAGTTGTCAGTACCTGTCCCGGCGAAACATCACCCGCCACAGCCTCCTCAACCGCATCCACTGGTGTAGGCGCAATGGTCGCTTCTTCCGTCGCCTCCTCAGCCGTCACCGCTTCTTCCGTCGCCTCCACAGCAGGCGGTTCTGTCGCCTCTGCGTCGGTTGTTTCCTCAACAACCGTGGAGCT
>CAYWZS010000030.1:0-40222 GCA_964462905.1 uncultured Anaerolineaceae bacterium | reverse complement strand
CGGCGCGTTTAGCCGTTACAAGTATGAAAGTGGCGTGCATCGCGTGCAGCGCGTGCCAGACACAGAATCACAGGGGCGCGTCCACACCAGCACCGCAACCGTCGCCGTGTTGGCGGAGCTAGACGAAGTTGACGTTCATGTGAACGAAAGCGATGTACGTGTGGATGTATTCCGTAGCCAGGGCGCAGGCGGCCAGAGCGTAAACACCACCGACAGCGCCGTCCGCCTCACGCACGAGCCGACCGGTATCGTAGTGGAAATGCAGGACGAGCGCAGCCAGCTACAGAACAAACTGCGGGCGTGGCAGTTGCTCCGTAACCATCTCTACGAGGCGGAGGTAGAGCGCCAGCGCAGCGAGCAGGAAAGCGAACGCCGCAGTCAAATCGGGTCCGGCGACCGTTCCGAGAAGATTCGCACCTACAACTACCCGCAATCCCGCGTGACAGACCACCGCATCGGCTACAGCAGCCACAACCTCCCCGTGGTGATGGACGGCAAGCTAGACGAGTTTGTTGACGAACTCGCCACCCAAGAACAGGCGGACCGGCTGGCAGCGGTCAACATTGACAGCGAGGCGTAAACCGCTGTAGGCGCGGCTTCGCCAGGCCCCGCTTTGAAGTCCCCTCTCCGTGAACGGAGAGGGGGCCTAGCGGCGAGGTTAACGGGCAATTCAACACCTAGCGCCGAAGCCCCTACGCACCCGCGCCCGGCGGCTCCCCAAACGCACCGCTACTATGCACAAACACCGGGTACGGGTCCGTAACCTCCCCCTGCGCCAACAAACTCCCGAACCACCACTCGTACAACCAGCGGCTATCACTAATCGTCATATTCACGCAACCCCGGCTCTGGCGATACCCGAAGTAATCGTGCCAGTAGCTCCCGTGCAGGCTAATGTCCTGGTCAAAATACATTACATACGGCACCGACTGGAGCGCATAGGCGTTCGGCGCACCCGTCGCGCCGCTCATCGGGTCTACGGGCAAGTTGGCCCACACGTTGAACAACCCCTCGCGTGTCTCGGTCCCCGGCAACCCGGACGAGATCAGCGTGGCGAAAACAGGCATATCGCCCTCATAGGCCACCAGGTTCTGCTCGTACAGGTCTACCGCAACCCACTTCTCATCCTCACGTACCCCCTCTGGCCGCTCGATGCGCTGCACCTTGCTCACAAACGTCTGCTTCACCCACTCATTCGGGCCAATCATATACCAACGCCAGCCCGCCTCATCAAAGGCCGTCGCGAAGATGTTCACGACCTCGTAACGCTCCAGGTAACGCCCGTACTCGTTGTCACGCGGCCCACCAGGGTAACGGCTGACGGCAATCCGCGACAGGTCCAGCACAAACGCGAAGTCATGCGCCAACCCGTCGTTGATCGTCACCCCCCGGAACTGTGACGGCGCAGTGTAGGTGGCGTCACTGCGGCGCACCCACTGCCCCCCCCCAATCTGGATGAAATTGCCGTCGCTGAGGTCGGTAGCGTTCACGAAGTTGTAGCCCGGCGGGATGTCCCCGACAACACCGCCACCTGGCCCACTGTACAGCGGCGTGGCGTCTGGCCCCACCTGCCAGAAACTATAAATGCTCAACGAGGTGTTATCGGGCGGGATCTGCTCGGCAAACGGCGGGACCGGGTAGCCCGCTACCATCATCCGGCAGCGCGGCGAGAGTTCATCACCTGTGTTGTCGTCGGCACAGGCATCCGCATCAAAGGCAAAAATCGGGGTCTGCGGCGCATCCTGCGCGGCGGCGGGCAAGGCCAACAGGCAAACGGCCAGCGTCATCAGCGCAAACGCGAGTCGGCGAGTGGTCATAGTTTGTAGAAGCTCCTGTTCAACTAGTAGCGGGTCTTGCGGGCCATATTATCGCGATGAGGATAGCCGCTGTCACGGGGCAAACACCGTAAGCTGGCCTACGCTTGTTCGGCCTTCCCAACAATTCACCAACTACAACGGGCCAATATTGGGCGAGATGACGATAAACCACCTTGCCCATTTTACGGCTTCGGGTCGCTATCGAACGGCTGGGCCATTTCGCGCTGTTTTCGCCTGGGATTGGCCGGGGGCCTGTTTGCGGTGGCCGCAAGTGGACCGCAAACGGGGTGGAAAGTAACGTTTAGTGTCGGGTTGCGGTCAGTTCGCCCGGCTACCCCGGCGGACGTGGACGCGGATGAACACATGAGCTTTTGTGGTGGCTCTCGCAAGGTCTTAAGGCGCGGGTGTATAATAGGGTATGAGTGACCACCACACGAAGCGAAACCACTATGCTCAACGAACATGCCGCCGCCGGGCAGGATTTCCCGGTCAAGCGCCCCATTGTAGACCCCAAACCGTATACGCCTGACCCGTTCTCCGACCTGCGAAATGAGGTCGCCGCGATCATGGAGATTGCCGACGAGTACAGCCCCCGCGAGGACATCCCCGACGACGCCGTGATGATGGTCCCGCATGATCGTCACCTGCGCGTGTTCGAGGGGCGCATCCTGGGGGATTCTGAGACGGCCTACGCGCAGTTGGATAAGGTGCTGGCTCCCCACGACCAGCTTGCGCTATTCCGCAACTGCACAGACAGCCCGCAGGGGTCGCCCCACGAGATTCATATCGTGACGGGGCGCGTCTCCCCGGTAGAGGGCCGCCCGTGGTTGAACCTGGTGTTGTTCATCGTGACGAGCTTCAGCGTGTTGTTCGCGGGGGCGTCCTATGGGATTGCAGGGTTGGACCCCGAACTGCAACGGCAGGCGATTCAAGAGGTGGTCGTTAACGGGCAGGTGATTACCGTCATTCCGCGCCTGTCGGAGATTTGGCGGGGCTACCCCTATGCGTTGAGCCTGATGCTGATTTTGGGGGCGCACGAGCTGGGCCACTACTTCGCGGCACGCCGCCACGGGCACAGCGTCTCGCTGCCGTACTTCATCCCGCTGCCGCTCATCGGCCTGGGGACGATGGGCGCGGTTATTCGCTCGCGGGAGCCGATGCGGAATCGTAAGGTACTGGTAGACATCGGCGCGGCGGGGCCGCTGGCGGGGATGGTGTTCGCCGTCCCCATTCTCATCATTGGCCTGTTAACCTCCGACGTTGAACTCATCACCAGTGGCGGTTTGCGGGAGGGGAACTCGCTGCTGTACGCGCTGCTGAAGATTATCGCGCTGGGGCAGTTCTACCCAACGGCGACGCAGGATGTGGTGATTAACCAGATGGCATTTGCCGGGTGGCTGGGCCTGTTTGTGACGGCGCTTAACCTGATCCCGGTTGGGCAACTAGACGGCGGGCATGTTATGTACTCGCTGATTGGCCGCTATGCCCGCCGTATCTACTACCCGGTGCTGGTGGGGATGGTGGTGTTGGCGTTGATCTCGCAGATGTGGTTGATCTGGGTGATTATCCTGATGTTCATCGGGCGGTTGTACGCGCCGCCGTTGGACGATGTGACGCCGTTGGACCCACCCCGCCGGGTGATGGCGTTGGTCACACTGGCGATTTTCGTGTTGGTGTTTGTGCCGATTCCGTTTACGCAGATTGATTTGGAGGGTGACGCGGTGCCTGAGGCGACGGTGGAGCAGGTCGCGCCGTCGGGGGCGCTGACGCTGGGCGATTAGGTTAGGGCGTGCTGCGCCGCGCGGCGGCGGAGCGCAAACAACGCCACCGCAACGGCAACCGCTGCGAGGACCATCACCAGGCCGTAGGCGTTCTGGATGCCGACGCGGTCCGCCAGGGAGCCGACCGTCTGCGGGAGCGTGAGCGTTGCTAGCCCGCCGAACACGGAGACACGGGCGCTGGCACGGCCTGTCTGGTCGCCCCCGGCGTCCATGGCTGCCGAAAGCGCCAGTGGAAACTGGTTCGCCAGCACCAGCCCCAACACCACCAGCGCCCCCAGGCTGACGGCGGGTGTGGGTGCGTAGGCGTAGACTGGGAACACCACCAGAATCAGCGCGTAGGCCCCCACCAGCACCCGTTCTTCGGGGATGCGTTCCAGCAGCCAGCGCCCCAGCACGCGCCCCAGCACGACGGCCCAGGCGAAGCCACTCGCCAGCGATGCGGCGGTCCCCTGGTCGAACCCGCGCACCGTCGCCAGAAAATCTGGTGCCCATGAGATAATCACCCACTCAATTGCAATCGTCATGAACACGACCGCGCCGAACATCCAATAGAGCGGCGGCAGCGGGCGCTCGCCGCTGCCGGAGGATTGTGCTGCATCTGATTGGGAGCGTGGCTGCGGGAACGGCACATTCCAGAAGGCCAGCACCAACCCCAGGCTCACCAGTGCCAGCACCAGCACGATTGACGACCAGCCGAAGCCGACACGCTCCAACAAGCCCACCGTTAGCGGTGTAATCGCCACACCTAACCCGGCGGCGATGTTGCCCTCCGTGATGGCCTGTGTCTGGTAGTGTGGGTGGGCGTCGGCGAGGGTGGCGGTGGCGATGAGCGCACAGGCCCCGGCCCCGATTCCCAGCACAGCGACGCCCGTCAGGGTTGCCCACAGGGCCGGGCCGTAGATGAGGCCCGCCCCACCAAGCACCCATAACACGATGCTGGCCCAGGTTGCGGCGCGGCTGCCGATGCGGTCAATCAGGCGGTCCCCCAGCAGGCCCACCGCCAGGTTACCCGCCGCCAACACGGTGAAGTGCAGGCCGCGTTCTGTGTAGTTGAGGCCGAGGCGCTCCCCGATGAAGGGCACGACGGGACCGGGTAACGCCACCCCGACGGCGAAGCAGAACATCACGGCGTAGGCCAGCCATGTAAAGCGGGTGCGGGTGAAGGGGTTTGGTGTGGTGCTGATTGTGGTCATGGGGCCTCTATCCGGGTGTGGTCAAGCATGGCAGTTTAGCACGCGGGGGGCACTGGCTCTATAGCCAGCCGCCCGTGAACTGTGGGCATAACCGAGCAAATGGGGTACGGTTGTCCTTGACAATCGCTCACACCATAGGACATAGCCATGCACACTGTACAACAGCTTTCCCACGCCGACGCCATGACGATTCTTGACACGATCCGCACACGGGCGGAGGCCGAAACCGCCGCGCTTGCCGTGGCCGTGGTGGACCCACACGGCGAGCTACTGGCGTTCCTCCGCACGGACGGCTGCCGTTTGCAGTCGATCAGCATCGCGCAGAACAAAGCCTACACCGCCGCCCGTGAGGGCATCCCGTCAAAGGAACTCGGTAGGCGTTCCAAGGCGGAGGGGTTCCCCATGACGAATTTCGGGGTGCTGCGCTTTGTGACGTGGGGTGGCGGTGTGCCGGTGATTGTGGACGGGGTGGTGGTCGGGGCGGTGGGGGTCAGTGGCTTAAGCGAGGACGAGGATATTGCCTATGCCGAACAGGGGATTGCGGCGCTGGACAAGTAGCGCATGGCACCAAGAGCCGCTGCGTGTGCCTTGTGGTTAACCCTCGCAGACGGTGTTGAAGGGGGCGGCGTAGTGGGAGGTCAGGTCTTCGGCGCTGACATCCGCAGGGAACTGAATGAGCGTGACGCGCATTTTCCAGATTGTGTCTAATGACAAGGGGCAGCCGACCCGCCCCCCAGCCATGACCACGGCGGGATCTCGCCACACGACCTGCACGTAACGTTGCACTTGTCCGCGATAGGTGGCGACCCGCACCGGGCTACCGTAGCCGCCCGCACCGGCAATTTCCCATAGCGGAATGCTGACGCTGATTTTCACATCCTGCACAATGCCGGTGTGGATGTCGTAGCGCAGTTCCGAGCGGCGGCTGGCGGAGAGGCCCACCGGGACGGGGTCGTAGTGCCAGAAGATGCTCCCGCCCCCGCTGCTTTCGCGGCGGCGCACCCCGGTAAAATAGGGTTGTTCGCGCAGGATGGCCTCGGCTTCGTCGGCGGTGGTGGCCCCCCGGCAGATGCCAACGAAACAGGCGGCGTCTGTGTCTAGGTAGTTGGTCAGGCTATGAGGGGCGTGAGTGCGCCCGCCGAGAACGGCCCCAACGCCACCAAGCGCAACGACCCACAAGAAGATGAGCAGACGGATGAGGACACACACGGGTGATGAAACTCCGGGGTGGCGGGCAGGGTGGGGGCGCGTAGCGGCGCTCCCCCTACGATACCACACCCTGAATGATGGCCGTGATGGGTTGCACCTGCTACCAGCTCACATCGATGACAACGCCCTGGCTGTAACCTTTGTACGGGTTAAAGTCGTCAGCGTACTTAACAACGAACTTGGTGCCCTTGGGCAGCAGCAGCTTGCAGAAGCCGTAGGCCATGCCGTAGACGAGGTCATAGGGGTAGAGATGATCTGGGCGAAGCACCAACTGATAGTGGCTGTCGCCTAATTTCTTGGTCGTGACTGGCGGCAGGTCTGCCCCACGGTGATTAACGGCATAGTGTTCCTGCCAGCCCTCTAAGATGCCGATAAGCGTGAGTTCTTGCTTTAGCTCTGGCGGGAAGTCCGACTGTTCGGCGATCTTCATGCCCATGGCGACGAACACCTGGCCGATGCCGCCAGCCCGCTCGGTCATGTCGTTGAACAGGTCGAACACCTGTTGCACCGGGTACCACTTTTCCGTGTCGATGTTGTTCAGGTTGTGTTTGGCGATCAGGTCCTCAAACTCGCCAGACCCCACATTTTCGACAAACGACAGCGTGGTCGTTCCGCTGACCGCTAATCCTTCTGGTGCGACATAAGTTCGCATGAGTATCTCCACTGTCAATTAATTTATTCTTCACTATATCTATTTACACATGTATTACAATTTAAGGCTTTGTGCATGTACTTTTTTTATTTTAAGTCCTTGCTACCCACCCCGCAAGATTCGCTGTAGAATGCGGCGCGTTCTCGTTCGTCAGCCGAAGCAAACACTATGCGAAAGCACCTCATCCCTTTGCTTATTCTAATTGTCGCTACGGTGGCGGCGGGTGTGTTCATCACCTGGAACGGCGTAAACCACCACTACGACGCGGCGTGGTATCTTGTTTATGCGCGGGGTGTGGCGGCGGGGGAGGGGTTCCGCGTGCCGATTAGCAGTGTGAACTCGGCGGACGTCAGCGCGACGATTAACCAGTGGCCGCCGCTTTACCCGTTGCTGTTCGTGCCGGGGGCGGCGTGGGACCTGTACGCCTGGGCGCGGGTGGTGACGGTTGCGCTGTTTGTCGTCGCGGCGGCCCTAACCTATGTGCTGGGGCTACGGGCCACGGACGGCAATCGCACAGCGGCGACGGTCGCGGGGTTGCTGGCAATCACGGTCCCGGCGATGAGCTATGACGGTTTCTCGTTTGCCCGTTCGGAGACGTTATTCACGGTTGGGGGGCTGGCGATGCTGTTGCTGCTGATGCCGTACCGCCCCGGCCAGCGCGATGCCAACATCCCGGTGAAGTGGGCATTGTGGGCGGCGGCGGTGGCCGCGCTGATGACGATGACGCGCTATGTGGCGGTGTCGCTGGTGGTGATAGGTGGGCTGTGGGTTTTTCTCTGGGGTGTGCGTGCCGTGGGCCACCCGCGCCGCTGGTGGCCGACTGTTGGCTACGCGCTGGCCGGGGTACCGCTGGGATTGTACGCGCTCTACCTGCGGCGGGTGACGGGGTCGGTAACCGGGACGCAGACGACAGCGGACGCCTTCACGCTGTCTGGCGTGCCGCGTGGCGTGCGGACGATTCTCAAAGAGACGTTACACGGGCTATCGTTCCCATTTGGGTTAGCCGGGCTGCGCTCGGACTGGTGGGGGCTGTTGGCCGGGGCGGTGTTGGTTGTGGTGCTGGGGGCGGTCGCACGGCGGCGCGGGCACACGTTGGGGATGCTGTGGGACAGCCCGCACGCGCTTATGCTGTTTTACGTGGGCGGCTACTGTGGTGTGTTCTGGCTGATGGGGGCACAGGCGGACATCATTCAGGAGGAGACAGCGCGGCACTATGTCGCGGTGTTCCCGGTGGTGATGGTGTTGTTGGTGTCGGCAGCGGCCCGGATTCCGGCTCCGAGGGCGTTGTGGGGGGTGGTGGTGGTGGTGTACATGGTGAGTGGGGGGGTGGCGATGCGGGTTCCGGCGGCGGGGCTAAACTACAACCGCCCGGACTGGCGGGCGGACCCCCTGCTGGCCGATCTACCGAACTGGGCAGACGAGACGACGCTGGTTCACACGCAGTACACCTCGCACCTGTCGATGATCCTGGGGCCGGGTGTCCCGGTGCGGACGTTTGGGACGATTGAGGCGTTCGAGGACAATGCCTGCGACACATTGCTGTATCCTGACCCGGCGACCCACGCTGTATTCACGATTATTGACGGGGCATACCTGCGGGAGACAGCGCCGGATACGGTCGAGGCGTTTGTGCGGGGGTGGGTGGAGCCGTGTGGTGTGGTGGAGGACTACGCCAACAACGGGTTTGCGTTACTGGTCCGCGTCCGGCTAGGGTGAGGGGTTTTCGCAGTCTGTTTAGTCACGTTGAACACTTTCTGGAGATACGATTTCAATCGCAATATCGGCGGGGCCGCCCATATAGGTTGGATGATGATTGTCTACATTATCCCCCAGGGTAATTTGTGCATCGGGTTCGCGTGCGGTGGACAGGGCATCCAGGCGCATCAAAAATGGCGCGAGCTTAAACTGACTCTGCGTGGTCTGGCGTTCAAAGTAGGCCCCGAATAATCTCAAAAGATATTGTGTTATTTCGTCGTAACGGTCATGTACGGGGGACAGCTTGATAATCTCTCCATCTATCCACTCAGCAAAATGAGCCGCATACTGTTTCATGTATTCCTCAAAACTGACGTTACGAGCCACTAAATACGGATTACCGTCTGTGACATCCCTGAGACGACGCGGTTGCTCGTGAGGATTGATGCGCTGCATAGATGACCTCGTTGCTCATTGCTTTCAACTTTTCGCCCAATATAGCACAGTCTCCCCGAACAGCCGATGAGAGAGCGCCCGCTACTTGGTGTTCGGTGCTACACTGATAGGCGGAATAACACAACAAGCCCTCAGGAGACGGCCTGCCGCTATGCCGATCATCAAATACCCCCTCACCGACCCCGCCAAGGACGCTGCCCGTGATCTGGTGGCAGCCTGGGACAAGCATATTCTGCCACAGACGATGCTGTTTGGGCATTATGTTCAGGGTAAAGTGGCGCACCCCACCTTCTTTGACTACCAGGGGAGCCAGATCAAGTACGACAACGCGCCGGAGCGCGGCCTGCTCTACGAACTGGCGCACTTTAACCTGCTCGTGTTGCGGACGTTCCGCGATGCCAACACCCTGGAGGTGGTGCTGATGCAGGAGCTACGCAACGCCGTGCTGTCGGACTTCACGGTGAGCGAGTACTTCCTGACGATTAATTCCTCCGGCGTGTTGAACATGCGCGGCGGCACCGTCAACATTGCGGACAACGCCACCCGCCCCACCCCGCGCCAGCTCGCCCAAAACAACGGGTATGCGGCTGCCGCCGCCGACATCACCGAGACGTTGCGCGAGTTACTGGGGGATTTGTTAAACCGGCGGGAGGACATGGCGGCGGCGCTCAACACGCTGGCCGTCGCGGACGAGGACGCGCATTACGTTGCGGCGCTGGGTGTGATTGCGGCGCTGGGACGGGCGCTTAACGACGGCGAGGACAGCGAGAGCGTTATGGCCGCGCTGGACACGCTCACACGGCATGTGGGCGAGGGCTAACGAGACATCCCATCGGGGGATTTGTGGGCGTGGGCCAGATCCAATTGCCGCCCGTCCCATTCCCGCTAAAATAGGGGCGTGTTTGTTTGTCAGCGAGGGACGTTGCCCCTGTGCCATCTGTCGCCCATATGATCCGACGCCGCCGTGCGCGGCGCAGCCACCAGCGCCAACAAAGCGGACGCCGCCGTGTCTTCATTGTGGGGGGGACGCTGTTGCTATTGTTGTTGGTCGTGCTGCCCGTCGGCGGTGCGGCAACCTTCGCGTTAAGCTACTATGCCGAGGTCGCCGCCGAGTTGCCCGAACCGCGCAGCACCATCTACCAGGATGCCGCCATCGGGCCGTCGCTGGTGCTGGCGCGGGACGAGACAACGTTGCTGTGGGCGGTGGAGGACCCGCTGGGCGATGACCGTGAGTGGGTTTCGTTGGACGACCTGCCCCCGTACCTGGTCGCCGCTACGCTCCGCAGCGAGCTGGACCCGGACTTCCTGGAGGCCAACGCGCCGCCGTTGGCCTTCACCGTCCAACGCTTGATTCAGAACGAACTGGCCGCTACCCCCCTCCCGCCAGACCGCACCATTACCGGGCGCTTGGTGCGGACGACGCTCTCGCCGCCGTCAGAGGTTGCCACGGCAGCCGAACGCGCCCGCGAGTTCGCGCTCATCGCGGAGGTTTCCCGCTTGTACTCGCCGGAGGAAATTTTAGAGTGGCACCTCAACACCAACACCTACGGCAATGACGCCTACGGGATTGACGCCGCCGCCCAGATTTACCTGGGCAAGCGGGCGATGGACCTCACTGTAGATGAGGCGGCACTGCTGGCGGCTATCCCCACTGCGCCGCAATACAACCCAGCAGACGACATCGAAGCGGCACGGGGGCGACAGGCGGCGCTGTTGCGTGAGCTGTTCGTCAACGACGAGATCACCCAGCAGCAGTACGACACGGCTAACGGCGTGCTCGCGCCCGTGCAGACCGGGGTTGCGGTGCGCCCGGCGCTTGCCCCGGACTACGCCATCTACGCCCGTGAACAGGCTGAGGATATTCTGGACGGCCTGGGCTTCGACGGCCCGCGCTTGGTCGCACGCGGGGGCCTGCGGATTATCACCGCGCTGGACATGCAGGTCTACGAGCAGGCGACCTGTACGCTGGAGAACCACCTGGCGCAGTTGCGCGGGGAGCCAACTGTCTCGCCGGATGTGTGTGTGGGCGTGGGCTACCTGGCGCGTGTGCCGGGGGCTGCCACCCCCCCGACAGACGGCGTGTTGGCCGTGGTCAGCACGCGCACGGGCGAACTGTTGGCCGTGGTGGGGGATGTCACGGCGACAACCCGTGAACCCGGTGTCGTGCTGCACCCGTTCGTCTACATGAACGGTTTTAGTAGTGCGCTGTACACGCCCGCTACGATGGTGTTAGACGTGCCGGGGCGCTTCCCTGGTGCCGCAGAGGGGTTGATCTACACGCCGGAAAACCCGGACGGCATCTACACTGGCCCGGTGAACTTGCGCGATGCAATGGGCGCGGGGCTGTTGCCGCCTGTTGTGGGGGTGGCGAACACACAGGGCCTCGACAACATCCTGCGGACGGCGCGGCTAATGGGGATGCGCGGCCTGGATACGTCGATTTTTGACCTGTCGTTGTTGGAGCGCGGCGGCGATGTGTCCGTCTTGGGGGCGACCTATGCCTACAGTGTGTTCGCGACTGAGGGCGAGATGCGCGGCGTCCCGGTGATGAACCCGTCCCGTGGGGAGCCACCACGGGAGCCTGCGGCGGTGATTCGCATTGAGAACGCTGAGGGGCGGGTGTTGTGGGACTACAACGACGATGTGACCACCACCCCCGTTTTACAGGATGGCCTCGCGTATCTCGTCAACGATGTTTTGGCGGACGCCGCCACGCGGATTTCCACACTCGGCGCGGGGAACGTGCTGGAGGCACCCCGCCCGACGGCGGTTGTTAGCGGGTTGGGGGGCGACAGTGGCGCGTGGACGATTGGCTACACGCCGAACCTGACGGTTGGGGTGTGGGTGGGCCGTGACGACGGCACCCCGCTCCAACTGGACCCCCGTGGGATCACCGGGGCGGCCCCGCTGTGGCGTGCCCTGAGCGACTACAGTCACGACCGTTTTAACTTCGGCGTGGACACTTGGCCGCGCCCGGATAATATCGTCGCGGCGCGGGTGTGTGAGCGCAGCGGCCTGCGCCCCAACGACGCCTGCCCGGAGCGCAACGAGATTTTCCTGGAGAACACGCAGCCGCCGGAGGTCGATAGTTACTGGCAACGGGTGGCCGTCAACACCCAGACGAACCAACTCGCGACGGCCAACACCCCGGTTGAACTGCGGGAGGAACGCCGCTACTTCGTGCCCCCGCCGGAGGCGGCTGACTGGTGGGCGACGACGCAGCCGTCCGCCGCCCAACTGCCGGAGCAGTACGACACCATCACCCGCCCGGACGTGGTGAGTTCTACGGTGTTGTTGCGCCCGGCCCTGTTTGACTATGTGAGCGGACAGGTGGAAATACAGGGCACAATGGACGGCGAAAATTTGCAATACTATCAACTGGCGTTCGGGCAGGGGCTTAACCCGACGGCGTGGATTGACATTGGCGGGCAGCAGAGTGTGTATACGCCTGGCGAGAGCCTGGGCACCTGGGATACCACGGGGCTAGATGGGCTGTACAACCTGCGCCTGACCGCCGTGATGACGGACAACACCATTGACCCGACGATTGTGCAGGTGACGGTGGACAACCTGCCGCCGACGGTGAATCTGGTAGCGGGGACGCCCGGCCAGTCGTTCACCTTTCTGGCCGAGGACACGATCCCGTTACGCGCTGTAGTGGAGGACAACGTCGCCATTGACCGGGTCGAGTTCTACCATAATGAGGTGTTCGTTGGGACGGATGAGTCGTTCCCGTTCGGCTACGATCACAGCATTACCCGCGTGGGCGAAGAACGCTTCCGGGCGGTGGTGTATGATGCCGCTGGGAATCCAAGTGAAGCTGAGATTATTGTGGAGGTTGGACGTGGTGGTACGTAAGTGGACATGGGTGGTTGTGGGTGTGCTGGCGGCTTGTGGCGGCAACGCGGCGGCCCTGGTAGCGGGTGCCGAACGCTACACGGAGGATTTCACCTCGGCGGACGCCTGGGCTGGCCCACGTAGCAACCTGCCGAACACCGCCTTCACGCTGGAGCCGGAGAACGGGCGCTTGCGGGGCGGGGCCAACGTGGAGGGGTACGCGTGGGCGCTGAACACGGACACGCACAGCGACGTGATCCTGGAGACGCGGACGCGGCTCGCCACGGACAACCCCAACCGGGGCTATGGGGTCGCGTGTCGTACCCAGCCGGACGGCGCGGGCTACTGGTTCCTGGTCAGCCGGGATGGGTACGCGGCGATTTTGCTGTCTGCGACGGATGGTTCCCTGGTGAACCTGGCGGAGTGGCGTTTCAGCGCGGTGATCCGGGCAGGGGCCAACGCTCGTAACGTGATCCGGGCTGTATGTGATGGTGATAGGCTCACACTGATTGTCAACGGCACCCAACTGGTTAGCGTGACCGACGCGACGTTCGCGCAGGGGACGAGCGCGGTGATTGTCTCTGGGTCTAGCACGGACCTGGGGCCGACCAACGTCATTTTTGAGTCGGTCAGCGCCTGGGACGTGGGAGGATAGAGGCATCATTTGTGCAGGCGGGGTTTGTGCGAACTGATGAAAACAGGCGGTCCTGCTTGTTACCCAGCTTATGCTATACTCTGGTTACTTTGCCCAAACGTGAACTGACAGTGACGCCGATGACCGACGAAAAGCACGAAGAATTAACGGACGAAAACCCGCCTATCGTGGCGAAAATCGTCTGGGAGCACCCCCAAACCCACGACATTGAGGAGTATGTGTTGATGGAGGGGGCCAGCGCCTCCATTGGCCGCCTCCGCGAAAATGACATCTGCATTCAGGAGCAGCATGTTTCGCGCCAGCACGCGATCATCACCTTCGACCCGAACATCGGTGGCTTCATGATTCGTGATACGGGGAGTGCTAACGGGACGTTCGTCAACGACCGCAAGCTGGAGGAGAACGAGAGCGTGCCGTTGTTGGACGGCGACGAGATCCGGCTGTACGTCCCGGTGGTGCGGTTCGCGGCGACGGTTACGGAGGACGAGCGCACAATGGCGGCGGAGCGTGGCACGTTGATTACCGCTGTTGCCAACACGGGCAAAGGCAAGATCATCATCACGACCGGGCCACAGGAGGGCAACACGATCCCGCTGTTGCTCAACCAGTTGACTGTGGGCCGTGCCACCAGCAAGGCCAACTGGGAAATTTCCCTACAAGACCCGTCGGTGAGTCGTCCGCACGCCCGGCTCAACCTGGAAAACGGCGACTGGCACATCCGCGACCTGGGGAGCCAGAACGGGACGATGGTCAACGGCAAGCTCATCGACGGCACGGGCACCAAGCTGGGCGACGGGGATATTGTGGCCTTTGGCGCGACTTTGGCGCTGTTCCGGGCGGGATGATGGACACGCTTCTCTATATTTTCGGGGGATTGGTGGCCGGGGGTGTGCTGTTCTGGGTGCGGACGCGCTACTTTGGCGAGAAGCCGTTGGTCCATACACCGTTAGGGCGCACAGCATTGGCGATGGGCCTGCAACCGCGTGTCGGTGGGGACCGCTTCTACGGTGAGTACAACGGCCTAGTGATTACTGTGGAGCCACTGCGCGACCGCACCGAGAGCGAGGGCGTGCAGGTGCGAGTGAACGCGCTCGCACCGATGCCCGGTGAGGTCCGCCTGAGTGGGCCGAGCGAAAACGCCGGAAGCGGCCAGCCGGAGGCCAAGTTGCGCGTGGGTGATGGTCCCTTCGACTTTCACTTTTGGATTGCGAAGGCCAAGCCGCAAGAGGCCGCCGCCGACTTGCTCATGCCGCTGGATGAGGTGCGGGCGCAGATGCGCGAGGTTCCCTTCGGCCAATGGACGTTTACGGGCAAGACGGCCATTTACCGGTCCTATCGTATCCCCCCGGACACCTACGTGAGCGCCCTTCCCCTTATCGCGGATATTCTGACGGCGATTGCCAAGTCTCGAAAATAAGGTACTAGGCCGCTATTTACCTACTGACGGCTCACAGATCGTTCTTACACGGTACGCGGTATCGCTAAATATCCGGGTCGCCGTCACCGTCGAAGTCTGCTTGGCCGCCGAAGAACTCGTCGTCGCGGCGGCTGTTGCGGTCCGTGCGCAGGCTCCCCCGGCGGTAGCTGCTGTCGAACTTGGGGGGCGATGCACTGCCGGAGGCGTCCATACGTTGACCTGTTTGGCCGCGCCCGGTGTTGTGACGGCCTACGCGCCCGCCGATGTTGCTGCGGTCGTTGGGCAGGTATTCGTTGTTCGGGTTGAAATCTGGCGGTGGGGGCGCTTGCATGTTGCGCGGGTCGTCGGACAGGCGTCCGGGTGGGGCGAGGTTCCAGTCGCGGGCTTTCTCGCTAAAGCGTGGTCGTCCGTCTGGGCGGAGTGCTGTGTTCTCGCCGTACTGACGCGGTGCGCTGCTACCTGTCCCCGGCAAGGACGGCGGCGGCGGGGTTGCTGCGCCGCCGACGGCTGCGTCAAAGTCGAAGGACTGCGCCCGTGAGCGCAAATCTCGCCGTGCGGTGGGGGCAGCCTGTGCGCGTGCAGTCGCGGGTTCTGGTTCGTCCTCGCCGCGCCCCAGCAGCCCCATGCCGAAGTCCCACACATCCCTGAACACGAAGCGCACCGTCAACAGCGAAACGACCAGTAGCGCCCCGACGCACACGAACGACAGCCCACACATGGACACCAACAGTAACGGGGAAATTTCTGGAATCGTCACTCGACATCCTCCAAGTGGTATTTGATGTTTTGTTCGATCTGCCCCTGGATCTCGCTGGGGTAATTGCGTGTCTTGAGCAGGTTTCGCAGGTACGGCACGGCACATTCGAGGTCAGCGGTCAACAGCGTGGTGACGAGGTGGTCAATATCCCACTTGTCATCGCTTGCTTCAAGACGTGTTTGCGCCCACTGGTAAACATCGGTATTGCTGGGTTCTGCCTTGGCGGCGATGGATAGAAAGAGGTTTACCTCATCCGGGATGGTATCCGCCAGGTCGAGCAAGCGTGGTACGATTTGGGGGCCAAATGTGGGGAGATGACGGACCACTGCGTCCCACAAATAGGTGGTATCCTCCAGGTGTTCCTCATCCGTCAATATCTCGAATAAATAGGGGATGACGGCTTCAACTTTCCACTCCGCTAGCAGTTCGACGGCGTTGATTGGCGCATACCCCTCGCCCAAGGCGTCATCATTTGCCAGCGCGGGAGCATCCAAAAGCAGAAGCAGGAAGGGGATGATCTCATCTTTTTGGGGTTCCAGGCGTTTCACGGCTCTGGCGGGGTTCATGATAGGGCTGAAAACGGTCCAGGCTGCGTTATTTAGCGGGTGGTTCGGGTCTTTTAGGGCAATACGCCAGATGGGTTGTTCGTTTGTCATTGGTTACACCTCCAGTTCGCTAACACTCACATTATAGTCTGTCTGGCGTGTGAGCACAGCCCTCGTACACCCTGTCGTAGAAAAAACATCCCCCGGATTGCCCATGCTTGTTGTACAGGTTGCACAGGCTTAGCACGGCCTCATTTGTTTTCGTACACCCTGTAGGATAATATTCGGGAGATTTGGCGTCGGTTGTGCGAGGGGTTTCGGCCTAAGTGTGCTAAGGTTATGCTGTCTTGGATAAGCCACCTATAGCAAAGGTCTAACGCATATGCAACCCACCCTCACGCAAACGCGCAGCTATGTTTCTCGTACCGCCCAAAACCTGCCGCCCTCCGGCATCCGGCGTTACTTCGACATCGCCGCCACGATGGACGATGTGATTACCCTTGGCATCGGGGAACCGAGCTTCACCACCCCGGCACACATCACTGCCGCTGGGGTCGCCTCGTTGGAGGCTGGGCAGACGGGGTATACGTCCAACTCTGGGTCGATAGAGATGCGCGAGGCCGTTTCTGATTACATTCACAATTTGTATGGTGTGTCCTATGACTCGCAACACGAGGTGCTGGTGACTGTCGGGGTGAGCGAGGCGCTGTTCCTGTCGTTCAAGGCGATTTTGGACCCCGGCGACGAGGTGCTGGTGGTGGAGCCGTGTTTCGTGGCGAACGCCGCCGCCGTTGAGATGGCGGGTGGGGTTCCGGTGATGGTGGGCACACAGGCGGAGAACGACTTTGAAGTGACCCGCGCCGACATTGAACCCTATGTTACCGAGCGCACCCGGGCGATTCTCGTGAGCTATCCCAACAACCCGACGGGGGCTGTGTTGAGTCCTGAGCGCATGAAGGAGTTGGCGCAGTTCGCGCAGGATTACGATTTGGTGGTGGTATCTGACGAGATCTACGAGCGCCTGATTTATACCGGGTCACACACCTGCTTTGCTGCGATCCCAGGGATGCGTGAGCGGACTATCCTGCTGAGTGGGGTGAGCAAGTCCTTTGCGATGACGGGCTGGCGTATCGGTTATGCCACGGCCCCGGCGGACATCATGGCGGCGATGCGGAAGTTCCACCAGTATCTCATTATGTCTGCGCCGACCACGGGACAGGCTGCCGCTGTGCAGGCATTGCGCCACGGCAACGCGGATGTTGAACAGATGCGCGGGGCTTATGACCGGCGTCGCCGCCTGATTACAGACGGGTTTAACAGCATCGGCCTGACGTGTGTGGAGCCGCGTGGCGCGTTCTACGCTTTTCCGAATATCTCCGTTACCGGGATGACGGACGCTGCGTTCTGTGAGGCGCTGCTCCATGAGGAGCGGGTGGCGGTGGTGCCGGGGAGCGCCTTCGGGGCCAGTGGTGCGGGCTTTATCCGGGCCAGCTACACGAACACGGAGGAGAATATCGCGCTGGCGTTGGAGCGAATTGGGCGTTTCGTGCAACGTCATCGCTAGGCGCAAAACACCATTAGGCCAACAGACGTTATAGGCGGACCGATGTGTCCGCTCTTTGCTTTTCCTCTCCGGATATGCCCCCCTTCCACTTTATGAAATGCTCCTTAACGGTTGTGGGAAATGTCGTTCGAGTGCATAATGAGGTCATTGCTCAGTTGGACTCTACAGGTGAGCACATGGCAGACAGACCCAAATTGATCGCAATCTTGGCCTCCTCTCCAGATGATCTTGCAGCTTGGGGGGGCTGGTTGGCTGCGGACGGCTTCGAAATTCACCCATCTTACAACGTAACCCCCAGCACGCTGCCGGAGAACACGGCGTTGGTGTTGTTTTGTCACCGTCGCCTGGAAAAAGACCCGACGCTGGTTGCGCAACTGCGCGAGCGATTGCCGCTGGCCGCGCTGCTGTGTGCGACAAGTGCTGAAAAAGCAGCGGATGTGTTGGCCTATGGTGTTGACGATATTGTAACGGACCCGTTGTGTGCGTCTGTGTTGCAGAACCGGGTGCGCCAAATGCTCCCGCGTGCGGTTAGCTTTACCGAGACGATCCAGCGTACAGCGGCGGCGCTTGTTGGGCCTCATACGCAAGGCGACCTGTTGGAGCTGGTGCTACGGCAGATTAAGCTGGTGATGCCGAAATGTGATGCCGCCAACATTGTGTTACTTGGCCCGGACGGTGACGAAATGCTGATTGCGCATCATGCGACCCACTTCGACCCCAATGATGCGTCTGACCGGGCGGTGCTCAGGAGGTTTGAGTATTCCCTGTCCATGATGCCGAATTTTCAGCGGATGGCGGAGACACGGCAGCCGTTACTGGTGGCAGACCGCACCCAGCAAACAGAGTGGGTGCCGATGAAGGATACGGACTGGGTGCGGTGTTACCTGGGTGCGCCGATTGTTGTTCAGGATACGGTCATTGGGTTTATCAACCTGGACAGCGCGACCCCGCGTGCGTTCAACATCCGGCAGGCGCAGCAACTCCAAAGTTTCGCCTATCATGTTGGCGTGGCGATTTACCATTCGCGGTTGATTGAACAGTTGACGGCGGTGCGTGAGCACCTGGAGGATGTTGTTGAGCAGCGGACACAAGAATTGGCGCAGGAACAGGCACAACTGAAGTTGATACTGGACAGTATCGACGATGGTATTTTGTACTACGATAAAACCTTTCGTCCTGTGTATGTCAACCGGGCGCTGCTTGACCTGTTTGGCTATAGTGAGGCGGAGTGGTTGTCTGGGGATGTGTATGTGCAGACGCGGGATATGAATGATGCGGACCGCTTACGCTACCGGCAACAGGTGGTACAGTCTGTGGAACGGCTGGGTATCTGGCAGGTTAGCGGCCCGGTCTCACATAAGGATGGCACACAGTTCGACGCCCAGATGACGGTGCGCCCACGGGCCGACGAGGACGGCGGCTTTGTCGTGGTTTACCGTGACATCAGCCAGGAAACGGCCTTGATGGAACGACAGCAACGTTTTGTGGCGTATGCCTCGCACGAGCTACGCACGCCTATCACCAACATCCGAACGCAACTTTACCTCGTCCGGCGGCGGCCAGAACGTGCGGACTATCATCTCGGCGTTATGGAGGAGGTGGCGGCCCGTATGACCAACTTGGTTGAGGACTTGTTGACGCTCTCACGCATGGGCAACCATCGGATGACAACCGACAGGCAGGAGATCGACCTGCGCGATGTGGTGTTGGCGGTGCATCGGGTGCAGGGCGCGGAGGCGGCCCGTGCGAACATGCGGCTGGCATTGGTTTTGCCGGGTGACCCTGTGATTTTCGCTGGCGACCACGGACGGCTGGTCCAGGTGATTACTAACTTGACGTTCAACGCGCTGATTCACACGGTCACTGGGAACCAGATCACGCTACGGCTGGAATGCGGCAGCGCACCCGAAGCGGGTTGTGTTCACAGCAACCCGGCCATCTTCGAGCAGGCCGTGGTGGACACCGTGCCAAACTGGGCAGTGATCCATGTAGAGGACCAGGGAAGCGGGATTGATGCGAACCACCTGCCGCACCTGTTTCAGCCGTTCTACCGTGCCTCGGAACAGAAAAACGGCACCGGGCTGGGGTTAGCCATCGCCGCCGAGATCACCCGGCTGCACGGGGGGACTTTGACCGTCGAAAGCCAACCAGGGGAGGGAAGCACCTTCAGCCTGTGGGTGCCATTGGCCCCCGCTGAGGAGAGGGCTAGCACATGAGTTATTCGCCGTTAGAGCTTGCCGAGGCTTACGTTAAGGCTGGGGAACTGGACGACGCTTTGGACGCACTCAACGAACACCTGATACACGACGACGAGGACGACGATGCCCGTCGGTTGCGGGTGCAGGTGTTGTTGCGCTTGGGCACGCCGGATCATCTGCTGGGGGCATTGGATGACCTGGACGGGCTGCAAGAGCCGACCCCACAGGATGCTTACACGCGCTCGGTGGTATTGGAGAAACAGGACGCGCTGGATGAGGCACTGGCAGCGGCGCGGCAGGCGACGACCGACCCCGACGCGGCACGCGAGGCGCGGGCGGTGGCGCGGGTGTTGGGCTTACTGCGGAAGCAGGGCGACCTCACCGCTGCGCTGGAACTGGCGCTGGAACGCAACTGGGTGCAGCAGGCCGCCGACCTTGCCGCCGACCTGAACGACCCAGCGCGGGCGCTCCCCTATTACAACGAGGCGGTGACGCGGGCCGAGAAGTTGGGCAGTGTTACCTCGGCGGAGATTGCGGCCAATATCAAAGCGCGGGTGCTGCTAAAACGAGCAAACGTCCACCTGGCCTTACAGAACAACGCCGAGGCCGAGGCGGATTACCAGGCGGCGGCTGAGGTGGTTCCAGATGACCCGATGATTTTCTTCAACCGGGGGCTGTTGGCGCTGCGCCGGGGGGACAGCACGGCAGCACAGACCTTACTCGAGACGGCCCATGCCCGCGCCAACAAGATGCTCTGCGAACACATGACGCGAGAGGCGGAGGGGGATGAGGCGCTCAAGCTGTTGTGGGCGAGGGTGACGGGCTAGGGCGACCTGCGCTATACTAGCGTACATGAGACGCCTAATCCCTAGCATCCTTTTGTCGCTAATTGTTGCCGCCTGTGGCTCCCCCGGCCCGCCGGAGATTATTGACCTACCGACAGTGGCGATTCTGCCGACGCAACCGCCGACGGACACACCCACCGCCACGCTAACGCCGACTGCCACGTTTACCCCCTCAAACACGCCGACGGGCACACTACCGCCCACCGCAACTGTGACCGTCACGCCGTCTGCCACGATCACAGACACCGTCACACCAACGCCATCGGACACGATGACGCCCACCGAAACATTGCCCGCGCTGGAGGGCCTCGGTGGATTAGGGTTTCTGGCCGCACGCGCCACTGTGATTCCCGACTTCCTCACACCGGGGACCCCGCCCGCCCGCTCCCGCGTGGAGATTCCGCGTGTCGTCACGGCTCGTCCACGCGCCGTAGCGGGGGCCGTCACCGCGACGCCGCTCGGTGGGGTGCCGGGGGCCGCTATCCCGACGTTCGGGGCACCTGTGTCTGGCGCGACCCCAACGCCGTTGGGCGGCGTGGCCGGGGGGGATGACTGCCGGAACCCGGCACCGGGGGGCTTTGGGGCGGCGGTCGCCAACAACCCGCTGATTGCCGTGACGCTGGGCTGCCCGGTCGGGACACCAGAGACACGCGCCAGCGCCTATCAGCCGTATCAGAATGGGTTTATGGTGTGGGTAAGCAGTCCCGATGGGGCGGGGAACATCTACGTCTTCGACAACACCAACGGCACGGTGCAGATTTTCCCGGATACGTGGCAGAGCGGGGTAGACCCCGAACGCGGTGGTGACGCGCCACCGGACGGCCTAACGGAGCCGATTCGCGGCTTTGGCAAGGTCTGGCGAGAGCAACCCGGCGTCCGCGATGCGTTGGGCTGGGCCACTAACGCGGAGCAGGGCGCAGAGGCGTCGCTGCTGGCCTTTGACACCGGGCGACTGTTGGCGCTGCGCCAGACGAATCAGATTATCGCTGTGGGGAACGACGGTTTATGGTCTGCGGCATTTGGCAACCCGTAGCCGTGATGACGCCGCGCTCAACTGCCCTTACCCACCAAGCGCCAGGGCATCCAGCGTTGCCCCCATGCCGCTTGGGTTGATTGCACCTGCACGGTTCGCCATGCTCGCCGCCGGTCGAACGAGCGCCAGGCCCGCGCACTCAGGCCGATGATAATCGCGATGACCAGCAACCCGCTGAACACCGCCGCGTGACCGTCTAGCCCCAACCTCATGCGGAAGGCCAACACGCCCATCGCCCCGAGTAACAGCCCGGTGCTGGTCCAGCGGAACGGCGGATAGTAAGCGACCGGGTGCAGGTTCACGATGAAGTACAGCGCGATCCCCCACAGATAAACGCGCACGTCCTGCACAAGACGCGGCCACTCGTCCTCCGTGAGGGTGCTACCAAACGGCGGCGGCGTGTCTAACAGGAAACTCGTCCGCCAAGCGTAGACCATTAAAACAATCAGCAGTAGGGATGTTAGCAGCGCCCGCAACGCGCGTCCGAGTATCACCAGAAACTTGTAGCGCGTGGCGGGCTTTGTCTGCTGCTTGTGCCAGGCCAGGGCCGCCGTGTGGTGCTGCGGCAGATGCAGCGGCTCACCGTCGTCAACGTAGGCCGCTTCGACCGCTTCCATGTGGCGCAGGTAGGTCTGTTCGAGGTCGTCGCCGCGCAGCACGAACGCCCGGAGCCAGCGGGTGTTCACGTCGTCGTGGGGTGGGTGCATCCCCGGCGCATACAGTATCGTTTCCAGGGGGCGGCGTGCTAACACGGTCGAGAACGTCGCGGCCACCCCCGGTGACCCGTCAATCTCGCTGAGTGTGACCAGGGTCGTCCAGGCCTCCGTGCGGAAGTCGTGGCGTGTTTCTGCCAGGCCGTTGGGGAGCCGCCCCGCCCGACGCCCGAGATATGTTGCTCGCAGTCCGAGTAGGATGGTGGTGTAGGGGTGATCTGGGGGCGGGGTGTCGTCTAAGATGGGGGCGTTCCTCAGCAAGTAGCGCCGCCGCCGCACAAGCTGCCAGAGCGCCACACCCTGCCAGCCCGTCATCATAGTTAGGGACAGGATGACCACCGGGAACACCCAGCCCTGGTTCCACAGCAACCAGTCGGACAAGCGCGGGAGGTAGCGCACCTCATACTGGTAACGATAGCCCGCGTCCATCGCGTACAGCGTGGTTTCTGTTGTCAGTGTGATGACGATCAGCATCAGACCTAAGAACACGAGTCGGCGCACGGTTGCTTTTCCCCTCACTTGTGAACGGATATGGTTTCATCGTAGCATAAGCGCGGTGCGGGTGCTGGTTTCCTACGTATGAAATGTGCGCTAAAATGGTTCATATGTTCCGTAGTGTGCGTAGGTGGTGTGATGCAAAAGACGGTTGCCGAATACTTTGCTGGAATCGGCTTGGTGCGCCTGGGGTTGGAACAAGCCGGATGGCAGACCGCCTACGCCAACGACTTTGACCCACACAAGGCGGCGATGTATCGTGAACACTTCGCGGACGCGGCGACAATCTACGACTCACGCGACATCTTTGAGGTCACAGCCGCCGATGTCCCACCTACATTGCTCGCGGCGGCGTCTTTCCCCTGTGTTGGTCTGTCGTTGGCAGGTAAGCGCGGCGGCATTTACGCCCCGCACTCTAACGCCTTTTGGGGGGTTGTTGATATTTTTCGGGACCAGGGGGCGGGAATCACCCAGGCCACACTCACAAAGCCGGGCCACGTCAACAGCCCGGTTGCGACGAAAAACGGCACCTTCACTGCGTTGGACACTGCAAAGAACACCGTGAACGTCCCCATGAACGTGTGCGGTTCGGGCCGTTTGAGGAGATAGTAGGCAGTGAACGCGGGCGACCCCGCCGCCGCCAACGATGACGTAACCCCGGCGACGAACCCCGCGAGCCACGCCACCCACCGCGCCGGGTCGTAGCCCGTGCTGGCAAGCAGCGCACTCGCGACCCGATACCCGATATAGACCAATGTCAGCAAACCGATCACGCGCCGTAGCAATGTGTCGTCAACCCCGGCGACGATGTAGGTGCCGATGATTGTCCCCACAACACCCCACAGCAGCGAGATGGCGAGAGCGGTGCTCATCAAGGGCACGACGATTAACACGATGCCACCTAGCCCCCCTTTGCCGAAGCCAATGATAAGCACAGCGGCAACCACAACGACGATAAAGGCGGGAGCAACAGACATTAGGGGGTCCTCTTAATGGGAGATCGGGTTCATGCAGAAACCATACCGCAGATGATTCTACAGCGACAACTTCGGGTGTGTTTCAAGTTGGGGCTACTTTTTGGCCCATGCCCTGGCTTGCGGCGGTTTGCAACTGCCCCCGTAGGGCGCTATGCTCACAGTAGACTCGCACACATTCCAACCCTGGAGGCTTCTACCATGCCCTTACCCGCGCTGCCCAACTGGCAACCAACCCGAACTGCGCTGCACATGGCCGCGCAGGTGATCTCTGCTGTTCGTGTCGCTGCGACTGAACGCCTGCCCAATCACCTGCACCACAGCCTTACGCCTACGCCAGATGGTGTGACGACAGGTGAAATGCCGCACCTGGGGGCATTCACCGTGGACTACCGCGCCGGGACAGTCGTCCACACCCACAACGGCGCGGCAATCTCCGCACATAAGCTGGCCGGGGCAACACAGGCCGGGCTGTTTGCGGCGCTGTCCGACGAAATTCATGAGTTGGAGTATGATCTGGCGCTGCCGTCCCCCGGCGATATGGCTGAGGGGGTGTTACAGTTTGACCCCGCGCACGGGGCGGCTTTCGCAGATATGGGTACGTGGGCTTTTGCGGTGATTGCCAACGCGAAGGCTCATACGCTTGGCTTTCAGACGCCGTTGGTGCTGTGGTCGCACGGCTTCGACCTGTCTACGTTGGTGTTTGTGCGTGGCAGTGTGGAGGAAGCTGACCCACACCTGAACATGGGGTTTTCACCGGGCACAGCCGATCATCCCACGCCGTATCTTTACATTTACGCCTTCCCAGAACAGGCCGCGCTGCGCGATGCCCTACCGGACGGCTGGACGTGGGAGACAAGCTGGGGCACCCCTGGCGGATTGGTGCCTTACGACGCGCTAGGCGATGCTACCGGGGATCAACTGATGGCGTTGGTGCGGGCGAGCGTGGGGCCACTGGCCGCGAGTTAGGCGGTTGGCAATCCCACCCAGGTGACGGTAAAATCCCACTTGATGTTGATGGTCAACGCAAAAGGATGCCCCTACACCATGACGACACAGTCCCCCCTGGTTGCCTACGACGTTATTGAGGGCGTTTACACTGTACCGCTGCGCGTTTTTGGGGATGACCGGGGCAGCTTCGCCGAGGTCTTTCGCCACGAGTGGTTCCCGATGGTGAACTGGGACGAGATGCAGATGAACCGTTCGGTCAGCAAGGCCGGGGTGTTGCGTGGGTTACACTATCATCTCAACCAGGTGGACTACTGGCTGCTGTTGGACGGCAAAATTCGTGTGGGGATGGGGGACCTGCGGGCCGACTCGCGCACCTACAAGGCCGGCGCGACGCTTGACCTGGATGCCACCGAGCCGACCGGGTTGTTTATCCCGTCCGGGGTGGCGCACGGCTTCTACGCACAAACCGATATCACGCTCATGTATGTGGTGAACCAATACTATAAAGGCGGTGTGGACGAGCGCGGTGTGGCGTGGGACGACCCCGAACTTGGGGTGGCGTGGGACGTACAAACCCCGGTGCTGTCGCAGCGCGACCAGGAAAATAAGCCGTTGGCGGCCCTGGATGCCGCTGTGCTGCCCGGTTGAATTGTATCAAACCTATAAAAATTCAGGTAAAGTTGTCCTTCACTTAACTCACTTAACATAGTGCATGTTATACTGTAATTTGTGTATTTACGAATTACAGGAGAACGCCGAAATATGCGTAAAGTAGTAGTTTTTGTTGTGGCTGCGAGCCTGATGGCATTGGGAGCCTTCCCATCCCTCGCACAGATTCGCGACATCGTTGGCACGGCAGACCGGGATCCGAACTTTAGCACCTTTGTCTCGCTGGTGGAGGCCGCTGGCCTGACAGAGTCGTTGCGTGGCGAGGGGCCACTGACGGTATTCGCGCCCACTAACGGCGCGTTCGACAATCTGCTTAGTGCGACCGGGTTGACCGTCGATGAGTTGGTCGCAGACACCGAACTGCTTACCACAATTTTGACGTTCCATGTGCTTGGGCCGCAACCCTTCACGGACATCAACCAGAATGGGGTCGGCAAGGACGAGCTACGCGCCGCCTATGCAGGTGAGGCTGACGGCGTGTTGGGGCTTGCGACGCTGAGTGGTGAGGAAGTCACGCTTCAGTTCACCGCCGATGATGTCATCATCATGAACAACCAGGCCGTGAACGTCACCGTAGAGAATCTCGTCGCCTCCAACGGCGTGATCCACGCCATTAACGGGGTGTTGCTGCCGCCGAGCCTGCGGAACGAGGCCGGGGTGCCGACCTTTGGCGCACGTTCTACCGTGGTGGACCTGATTGCTGAGGACCCGGACAGCTTCAGCACGCTGCTCGGTGCGCTGGACGAGACTGGCCTGACTGAAACGCTTCAGGATGTTGAGCAGCAGTTCACCGTGTTCGCGCCGACTAACGGGGCCTTCCTCGCCGCGCAGGGTGACCTGGCCGAAGCGGACCTCGCCGCGATCCTGGGCTTGCATGTGCTGCCGGGTCGTTTCACGCTGCAAGCTATCTCCAACGAGATTGCGACGCGCAACGTGGAAATCCTCGTGCTAGAGACGATCACAGGCGAGACGATCACCCTTCAGATTGACACAGAGGGTACCCTGCTGCTGAACGGCCAGGGCATCACCGTGACGGATACGGACAACCTCGCGGCTAACGGTGTGGTTCACTTCTCGCCCGGTGTGATCCTGCCGACGGCGGGCTTCACGATGGCCGGGTTGGTGGAGCGCGACAGCAGCTTTAGTGTGTTGGGCGCTGCCCTGGAGGCCGCCGGCCTGGCCGAGACACTGGCCGACCCAGAAGCAGACCTGACGGTGTTCGCGCCGACTGACGACGCCTTCAACAACCTGTTGGCGGCAACGGGCCTCACCGCTGAGGAACTGCTGGCAGACACCGAGCTACTGACCACGATTCTGAGCTTCCACGTCCTGCCCGGTGCCCAGAGCGCCCAGGCGATTGCGGATACCTACGCGCTGTCTGGTGAGCGTGCGATTGAGGTGGAGACTGTTGGCGGCGAGTTGATGAGCGTTCAGGTGGACGAGGACGGCGTGATCTTGCTCACGGGCAATGGTACCACTGTTTCTGTGACGGATATCGCGGTGGACAACGGGGTTGTTCACGCGGTCCCGGCAGTGTTGCTACCGCCCAGCCTGTTAGATGACAATGGCCTGCCGCTGTTTGGTGTGCGGACCACGGTTGTAGACTACCTGAGCGAAAGCCCGGACTTCTCGCTGTTGGCGTCGCTGTTGGAACAGCAGGGCCTCATGGAAGCCCTGGCGACGGGCGGCCCCTATACGGTTTTCGCCCCGACCAACGGCGCACTCCAGGCACAACAGGCCACCCTGAGTACCCTGGACGCCGAGACACTCAGCCGCGTGTTGCAGTTCCATGTGGTTGAGGGAAGCATCACCCGCCAGGAGATTGACAATCGGGTCGCGCTGGACGACGACGGCATCCTGCAACTGGAAACCCTGAGCGGGGACGTTCTCACGCTTCAGGTCCAGTTGGACGGCACTGTTGTCATGAACGGGCAGGGTATCACGCCGTTCCTGTTCGACCAAATCACGACTAACGGTGTGATTCACGGCTTGCCGGGTGTGTTGTTGCCACAGGATATGCAGTAGCACCCATTCGTTAAGATGCCCCCGGCCCCCAACTTGCAGGCGTTTTCGCCCTATAAGTTGGGGTTTTTTTTGATTGTCTCTCCCCAAACCACAACATCCCACTTCTCACGCGGGTTTGAACAACACACGGGCCAAAATCCGCTATAATGGCTGAGCAGTGAGCATACAAACTCAGGAAAATCCCGTATGTCGCTTGGACACTACCAGCTCATCGACCAATGGACCGAGGCCGACTTGCACGACCAACTCGCCGGAGAGGGCGAAAGCGACGAATACGAGTTTAAGTCTAGTAAGATCGGCGACCGCGACCTGATGAAAGAGCTACAGGTGGCGGCGAGTGCCTTCTGGAACAGTGGCGGCGGCGTCTTGTTTGTGGGCGTAGACGACAACGGCAATATCGACGGCGGGATTCGCGATGTGGTTGGGCGGCAGCGGCTACGCGATTGGGTGGACCGCGTGCTCAGCCGGGTGGAGCCGGAAGGCCCGTACCTGGTCAAGCTCATTTACGCGGAGGGGTCACATTCCGCGATTGCGCCGGGGCACGCTGTGCTGGTCGTGGCCTACGGCGAGAGCAACAACGCGCCCCACATGGCCCCAGACAAACGCTACTACGTGCGGGCTGGTGCCCACAGCGACCCCGCCGGGCACTTTCTGGTAGAGGCGATCCGCGCACGGCGCAGGCTGCAAAAACCCGTTCTCCGTGGCTTGCTCCGCACAAACCCGCACCTTGTGAACGCGGTGGAATTGGTGGTGGTTGGGCTAAACGATACCCCCGCGTTAGACGTGCGCCTGTCGTTTGACGGCCTGCCGGAACACATCAGACAGGCGTTTGACGAACGGCTACCACTGTACATTCCTGTGATTGACCGGGCGCACCCCTTCGCAATGGATGCGACGTGGTTCGGGCTGGCGGACAACGGCTTCGGTGAGCCGGTGGTCCAGCTACGGCTGAACTATCAGGACCTCGCCGGGCGACAGTACGAGGACACCCAACGGCTCGACCCCTCCCGCAATATTGCGCCGTTCGTGTTGCCGGAGGACAATGGCGACGCCCTCAGCACGCCGCGCTCGCTGCAAGACCTGACGAAGCAGGTGAAGCGGCTGCGGCAGGCCATCGAGCGGGCGGAGACCTCCATCACCAGCGACGGCTAGCGCCACGGCTAGCGGGGGCGCACGGCAATAGGGAAAGCGTCAGTCAGGCGTTGTGTGTGTGGCGGATTGTGTTTTTGCGCGGGGGGCCGTCCTGTGCGATGATGAAAGCCAAACCACGCCCCTATCATCCGAAAGGACTTTTCCCCATGACCCGAACCCTGATTGCCTTTGCGGTTGGAACGCTGCTCACAGCGGCCTTGTGGCTGGTCGCGCCCATCCTCACCACGGCGCAGACAACACCGCCCAACCTGAGCGCCCTGCTGCTGGAACAAACGCAGAGCAACCCGCGCCCGGTCACGGTGGAGTTTGTGACGCAGGTGCCCCGGCTGGGACGGAGTGTGGATGTCGGCGCGGGGGAGCCGTTAGAGGTCGCGGCGGCGCTGGCGGACGCGGTGTGCTTCCGTGCCACGGCGGAGAGCATCAACCAGGTGACATGTGTGCCGCTGACGAACATCAGCGCGGTGTTCTACGCGGAGTAACGCGCCCGCATGTTCATGGATGACGTTTATCACGAGTTTACGTTTTTCACATGTGCTACACTAGGGTTAAACAACAAATGAGGGGTTATTCTATGTACACGCGTACTATCGAAGAACGTCGTCGGCTACAGAATATGATCGCCGCTGTGGTGATCCCCGCGCTTCGTCAGGCGTTGCAGGACGCCGGGGAAGACCTTGTTTTTGAGGTGGAGGGCTTCCACCCGGATGTCGCCTATGATGGGCACATCCAGGAGGCCGCCGACGAAATGGCCGCGCTGCTGTGTACGTACCTCGGCGGTTTGATGTACGGTGAGAATCGCAACCTGTACGACGCAATCGAGCCAACCAAAGTGTACGGCTGGCTACGTGAACACGATCTCGTCAACGCGAACGGTTAGCGTTCAGCCGGTGCTGCGAAGCTGAATAAAATAATTGACCCACATCCCCAGCGGAATCAACATGACCAGCACCGGGATGACATAGAAATTTGGCAGGGGTGTGTGCCGCATCAGCCGATAGATGATCTCCGCGATGACGATTGCGGGGATGGGGATGTACAGCGAATTGACGGCCATTGTCGCGGCGATCTGCTGCCGGGCTTCCACATCGCCGCCCCCGCTGAGGCCCGCCATCATCCCAATCGCCCCCATTGGGATGATAAGCAGCGCCACGACAAGCTGTAGAATACGCAGGGTCGTTATCATCGTGTTGGGTCCTTTCGGGTTATTTTTTCATCACGTTCTTGGCCCACTCGGCCACGGTGGGGTCCGCGTGGGATTTCAGCTTGTTCACGGCTTGCTTGGCATCAATGCTCAGGCCGATCTTCTTGGACTTCGTCATTTTCTCTAAATACTTGCGGGCGCGTGGCTCCGTGATGACCTTGACCAGTTCGCGAACCGCCTGCGTCTGTTTCTTCTCGTCCTCGGCCAGCGCGTAGGCCCGTTCACGGATCGCCTCTAGGCCGCGTGGGTCGCCCATCTGGAACAGGGCGTCCTCTGCCATTCTGCGGTTAGAGGCATCATCACTTTGCAGGAACGGCGCGACCACATCCGCCCCGGTCCCCGCCTCGCCCAGCCCGTAAACCGCAGGGGTGTACAAATTCCTTGACTTGGACTGTGCCGCCTCGCGCAGCACCGCCACCCGGCGCGGGTCGTCTAGCTTGGCGATGATCCTAACCGCGATCATGCGTAGTGTCTCCGGCTGTGATGCCTCCGTGTAGGGTACGAGCCGATCAAACATGCCGTCCTGCGGTAGCGCCTCGATCTGCTTTTGCACCTCGCTCCACTTATTCTTTTCGGCCCGTGCCTTGTCCATCAGTGCCGGGATTGGGTCGTCGCCTTCGTCTGTCGCGAGTTCGGTCGTCAGCGGGTGCAACGGATAGTTCTTCAGGTACGGGACTGCTTCGTCGGCTCGTTGGCGGATTAACTTCTCGGCAGCTTTGAACCACTCCCCCTGCCGATAACGGTCCTCAGATGGATCGTTGGTCGTGGTAATCACCAGCGGCTTGTCCTTCATGTAGATTTCCACCAGCAGTTGCATATCCATATCCGGGTGCGGCAGATAGTCTTTAGTCGGTTTGGGGGCGGTGGGTTGGGGCGATGGTGGGGTGGTGTTGGCAGTGGGCTGTGGGGCGGCCTGTTGTGCGTGTTCGATTGATAGTAGCGTGTCTGTCCCCGGCACGAAGTACAGGCGATAGATGCCGCCACGGTCGAGTTTTTGATAGGCGTCCGCGTTGATGGCGACGTTCTGGCTGTCAATCGTGAGGCTGTAGCGATATTGACTACGGTTGTTAATCATCACGGTCCGCTGATGCAGTTTCGGGCTACCCACGACAACGCCGGGTGCCGTTATGTTGGCGCGTTTTCGGTAGTTGCGAATGCTGATAACCAGCGCACCCAGCGCCAGCAGGTTCAAAAGCACCACAAACGCCACTGCGACCCAGGTATCCGTCGCGCCGAAGATATTCACCAGCATGAGCAACGCGCCCCCCACCAAGAACACCGCCAACCCGATGTTCGCCAACAGCCGTCCGCGTAGCTGGCGTTTTTGGCGCGGGGAGAGTTCGCCGCGTTTGTTGGCCTGGAGGTCGCCTTCAGTGAAGGAGAATAGGTCTATAAGGGGCATAGGGGTAACTCACTGTGTTTAATCGCCTAGGGTTAAATTTCAAGGCGTATTATAGCGCGATTTTTGATTTGGCGTGCGGGGAACAAAAAACCGCCCTCCGGGGCTACCTGGAGGGCGGTGAACTGCTATTTGTTCGTCAGGGCGAACAGGCTAGGTGTTTACCAGAGGCCGAGGATCTTCCACCACAGGCCACCGATGCCGAGCCAGATTACGATGTTGACGAGGCTGATGATGAAGCCAACGCGCCACCATGTTCCTGTGTCTACGTAGCCAGAGCCGAACAATACGGGTGCTGGGCCTGTGCCGTAGTGGGTCATACTGCTGAACAGGTTGCTGAAGAAGGCCAGAACCAGGGCTGCCAGCATCGGCGGTGTGCCAACAGTGATGGAGACGGCGAGGAATGCCGCGTACATCGCGCCGACGTGAGCGGTGTTGCTGGCGAACATGTAGTGGCTGTAGAAGTACAGCAGGGAGACGATGAGGAAGGCGGGGAGCCACGGGATACCAGCGACCTGACCACCGACGGACTCGCTAAACCAACTCACTAGCCCGAGGTTGTTCAACTGTGCGGCCATCATGACCAGTGCCGCGAACCATACCAGCGTGTTCCATGCACCGCGCTCGTTGAGCACGTCGTTCCAATTGAGGACACCGGCGACCAACAGGATGCTGAGGCCAACCATTGCCGTTACTGTGCTGTGGACACCCAGGGTCTTACCGAAAATCCAGAGTGCAAGCAGGGTGACGAAGGCGAAGAGCATGATGAACTCAGACAGCTTCACGCGGCCCATCTCTGCCAACTTGTCGCGGGCGATCTGTGCGGCTTCTGGTGTCTCTTTGATCTCCGGCGGGGCGAGCTTGTAGATGACGAACGGGACAACCAACAGGCTAACGATGCCGGGTACGAGGGCAGCAACCGCCCAGCCGGTCCAGGTGATCTCGACACCCAGGTCGCCAGCTAAACTTGCGGCCAACGGGTTCGCGGCCATCGCGGTGAGGAACATTGCGGAGGTGATGATGGTGCCCTGGAAGGCGACCAGCGTCAGGAAGCGACCAATGCGGCCAGCGGTGCCGTCGTCTGGGTCGCTGTCGTAGGCTTTCGCGATGGATTGCAGGATTGGGAAGACCACGCCACCGGCACGAGCAGTATTGGACGGGATTGCCGGGGCCATAATTAGGTCCGTTGCGACCAAGCCGTAGCTCAGGCCGAGTGATTTCTTACCGAGCACACTCATAAATAGATACGCAATCCGTGCGCCGAGGCCCGTCTTGATGAACCCGCGCGAGATGAAGAAGGCCAACACGATCAGCCAGATTACCCTGTTACCGAAGCCAGCCAGCGCCTCGTTGACGGTCAATGTGCCGGTAAGCGCACTCGCGGTGATACCGAGAATGGCGACTGCGCCCATCGGCAGTGGCTTCAAGATGATGCCGAGAATCGTCGCGACGAAGATCGCCAGCAGGTGCCAGGCGGCGAGGCCGTGCTCCAGCGCGAGAATGCTCTCTGGGATGGGGGCAAACCAGATGGCCGCGCCGACGCCAACAATGATCGCCAGCGGAATCGGTTTTGCGTAGTCGAGGGGGGTCTGCTGTTCTGCCTGTTGCCCAAGTTGCCTGGAAAGACTTGCCATGCGGTTTATATCTCCTCTAAAACTAATCTATCGAACTAATCTCAGGTTAATTTTAGGGAGGGGAAAGGTGGAGTGTGCGGTGTCATAGGCGGTAGATGACACCGTATGAAAATCATATGACACAAGAGGCAGTTAATATATGACAAATTGCACATCAGCTTACAATCGGTGGTGGGTAGCACACTGGGGTTCGCGTGCTACCCTTGCATGTTGTATGCGCTAGACGTACTCGTCGTTGCGGAGGTAGGTGTTACCTGCGTACCGTTCTGGGTAGACGCGCTGCTCGTCCGGCATCACGATTGCCAGCACGATGTAGGCAATTAGCCCCGGCCCACCGCTGAGGGCCAACAGCACGAACGCGATACGGATGAGGGTCACGTCGATGTTGAAGAAGTCCGCCAGCCCGATGCACACCCCGGCGATTTCGCCGCGAGCGTCGGCCTTGTAGAGCTTGCCCTGGTCGTCGTTCTTACGCTTGAGGTCGGTCATGATGGGGACTTATCTCCTGTTGTTTGGTTGATTATTCTACACGCTATACGCAACCGATTCATTGAAAGTTCGTAAAGAAGCTGTAAAAGCGTGCGTTCTGGCTCAAACTGCGCTTTAATGAGGTAGAAAGTTCTCAGTTTTTAGTTCTAAGTCGTTAGAAAAGGAAAGAGCCGAAGATGGTGAGACGCCAGGGAAATCTGTTGTTGGCATTTGTGCTGTGTTTGTTGGTTATTTTCCCGGTTGCCGCGCAGGACGCTGATCCGGCTGATGTGCCGGAACTGAAGGAGACCTTTGAGGGGCGCGGACGCCTGGACAATCTTAGTTTCGACTACCCCGACGGCTGGTTCACGCTGGCGGGGATTCCCGTGAACCGCCTTATCTCGTTTAATGTCGTGTCTAGCGTGCAGATTGGTGTCCGCAACCAGGTTGAGCCGGGTGAGGAGGCGCTGGTGTTCGCGCTGGCAGGGGGGCGCGTGGACCGCTGGCCCACGATTGACGCGGATTTCACGCCGGAGGAAATCCTGAACGCCTTCTTTGAGCGGCTCGGCGACGGCGGCGACGAGTTCAGCGGGGAACAGGGGGACGAGGGCGCGAATATGGAACCTGTTGTGGAGGAGATCACGATTGCGGACCAGTTCGACGCTGTGATTGTGCGCTTTGTCGAGGTTGAACCATCTACTGCCGAGGCGGAAGCGGAGGAGACGGAGGAGACGGAGGAGGCTGAATTTAACGGTGAGTTCATCGCCTACAGTATCCGGCTAGATGATAATAACTTTATGGTGATGCTGGTGCTCACGTCGGAGTTTACCTATGAGCAGGCTGCCCCGACGATCAACGCTGTGCTGGACACATTCGCCTTTACGCCGTAGCTGCCGGGGCTGGTGAGATTGGATGCTGTGCCCTATCCCAACGTTCTAACATCGCCTATCATGGCCGCCGATCTTCGACGCACACACGGAGTTATCATGTCCAACGAACCCCGCTGGCTGGCATGGGCGCGTCAGATTCAAGGCATCGCCCAGACCGGCCAACACTACAGCGACAACCCCTACGACATCGAACGCTACGAGCAGTTGGCGGCGCTGGCCGAGGAAATTCTCGCGGCACACCAGCCGAACGTAGACGCGGCGGTCCTGGCGCGGATGGTGCGCGACGAACGCGGGTATGCCACGCCCAAGGTGGACACACGCGGCTTTGTGTTGAACGCGAAAAACGAGGTGCTGCTCGTCCGTGAGAAGCTGGACAGGGAGCGTTGGTCGTTACCGGGTGGCTGGGCGGACGTGAACAGCAGCCCGTCGGCGAATTGTGCGCGTGAGGTGTTGGAAGAAGGGGGATACCGGGTGCGGGCGGTGCAACTGCTGGCGTTCTATGATCGGCGGCTGCACAACCACCCACCGACCCAGTTTCACATCTACAAGGCGTTTTTTCGCTGTGACCTGCTCTCGCCGGACCCGGTACCTAGCCCCCAGAGCGACTTGGAGATATCCGAGGTGGGGTGGTTTGCGGCGGCGGATTTACCAGCGGACGCCGAACTCTCCCTGGGGCGGGTGACACACGCGCAACTGAGGCGCTTCTTCGAGATGGCCCGCGACGGCGAAACACACACGTTGTTCGACTAGGGACTTGTTAGGCAGAGGGCTTGTCCGCGACCAATTGCGACATCCCATTGATGTTGCTGCGGTGGCGGATCGTCCAGTCCGCAAAGTAGCCAATCAGTTCCCCAACGCGGAGCAACTGCTCCGGGTCGTAGTTTGGGTCGTGGTTGAGAAAGCGCGTGTTCGGGTTCTGGTAGATGACCCGTCCGCCGGGGCGCACCGTTGCGCGTAGGGCGGGCATCAGGCCGCGTTTGACGAAGCGGAACACCACCACCACATCGTAGTAGCGGGGCTGGAGTTGGGCGTTGTCCAGGTCCAGCGGTAGCAGGTTGATGTCGCGGATGCCCTCACGAGTGGCGCGGGCCTGTGCTGCCGAGAGCGCCACCCGGCTAATGTCGATGGCATCCGTGTGGTAGCCCTGTGCGGCAATCCACAGGGCATTTTGCCCGTACCCACAACCCAGGTCTAGCGCCCGGTGTACCCGGTCCTGAAACAGCGGCGGCACGTACTCAAACAGAATGGGGTCCGGCGCGGGATAGGCCACCTTGCCCTGTTGCCGCCGGTAGTGGCTGTCCCAGTAGGTACGCTCGTCTTTTGACATGCGCTCAGGCGTCCTTTCCCATGAACAACGGGGCGTAGTCCAGCGCATCTGGGACGGCCTGCATTGCCTCGGCATCGCCGGGGTATAGGCGGGCGTTCGGCTTACGTTGGCGGCGGGCGTGGAGCGCGTAGGCGTCGCGCAGGGGGACAAAGGCGGGGTCAATCCAGTCGTCCGGGACGGTGAGGGTTGCCAACAGGCGACGAATGGCTGCCCCACCGCCAGCGGACCAGTCCGGCCCGGCGGCTTGGCGCAGCAAGTCCTCGGCGGCCTCGCGGTCGCCCCCCTTGCGGAACACGCCCCCGGCCATCTTGTTAAACAGCTTGTCGATGTCTTGCTGTTTGAGGCGGTCGGCCATCTTGCGGTAGTGGTCTGGCAGTAGGCCCAGTGGGACGGCGCTCGTGGCTACGTCGGTGGCCCCCGTGGGGAGCGCCAAAGCCGCCGCTAAGGTGCCTGCGTCTACATCTGGGGCAGCATAAGCGGCAAGGGCGGCTGTGGGATCATCGGCAGGGGCACCGTTTGCGTACACGGTCGCGGACGCGCTCCCGTCATCGTGCAGGTGTAAGGCGAGCGCGATTCCCCCAACGGAAAGCGTTGCGGCGGCGGCCTCTGGCAATGGCCCGGCGCAGATGACACGGCCCCAACCGTCACGCGGCGGGACGGCGAAGCACTTCACAGTTTGGGGGTAGAGGGGGGCGGGGACTAACCCGAAGGGGTTATAGCGCGTAAACTTAGCGGGTTTCAACGCGCTTTCGATGGCAGATGTGGCCTCACTTGGACTCAATGATCTGGCTTTTGATGTCCAGTATAGGGTGTTCCATGGTGTCATGGGCGCTGACCTGCGGCTGGGTTGGCTCTGCTTTTGCAGCATAGCACACGATGCTGCCAAAGTCCACAAAGCCGAGTTTCCGGCTGACATCGCGGTCGGTGGCGGTGATACCAGGCATAAACAGAAGATTACAACCGCGTTCCAAAGCCACTCGCATGGCCTCGGAGATGATGCGCTTGAGGACCTGGGGCGTTTCTAGCTCGTGGAAAACGGCGATGCTGACGATGTGGGCGGTATCCTGGTGGAGCGTCACACGGGCCACGCCAAAGGGGAAATTGCCCTGGTAGGCAATAATGTCGATCTGATGGCCGAGGGCGACGGCGGCCATGTCTCGCCCGACAAACAGTGGTTCCACGCCCAGGGTGAACACCTCATAGTGGGCATTGCGCCACACATACCACCACACCTCCATGCCGCGCACATCTTGCACGGTGACGAGGCGCATGTGGTCGTTATCCTCGCCGAGCATGGGCGGTGGGGCGGGTTCACCCTGCGGATGTTCGTAGATCATTAGCGGCGTCTCTTGCTCCACCGCGAGGTTAAGCTGGCCCAGATTTCGGGCGAACATCGGCGGGTAAAGCCCCTCGATGTACTGGAGGCGGGCGGTGCGCCCCTGAGCGCGGAGGTGATCCAGGCCGTGTTCGATCTGGTCCGCAGAAATCCAGGCTGTTCGCCGCCGTGGGGTGACGTAGTTCAGGCTACTGACGGTGTTGTGGGGGTGATAGATGACCTCTGTCAGGTCCACAACCTGGTGTTGGGCACCCAGGCCAACCTGCGCGTTAATGAGGTGGTCTTGCACACGGCGTAGCGCCTTGCGCACATCACGTTCGACCTTCTCCCCGAGCTTGCGCGGGGCCTTGTCGCCCGTTTCGTAGTCTCGCTTGGGCAACTCACTCGTTTGAATGTCATCCTGCGAGACAGATAAGTCGCGGGTTTTATCATCATCGTCGTCGTCATCGCGGGTGGGGGCCGCCTGCGAAAAGTTGGCGGTGGGCAGCTTGTCCTTGGGTTCGAGTTGCGACTGTGCATTGATGAGCGCATCGCGCAGGCTGGTGGGGTTGTTGGGGTCCACCGAGACAAAACGGGTGTTGTCCTGGTCTGGTGTGGGTGGGGTTGGTTCACCGTTGGATTGTGGGACTTGCTCAGTTTCGTCTGACATCTGCGGGAGATCACCTGTTACGTGTAAGTCACTTCATGTACGACAGTGTATCAGTATCGTAATGTAACCGTGGTGGGAAAGCGATATAGATCGGTTAGAGTTTTAACAGGTGGGCCGTCATATGTTGCACATGACGGGGCTAAAACGCGAATTGCAGTATGACCCGCCAACACCTGGTCGGGCAAACAGTTGGCAAATGGCTAGTGCCGCATTGTTGTCAGGATGGATTTCGTGTCCGCGTCGATCGCGTCTGTGGTCACGATCTGGTAGGTTTTGTCGGCAGTGTGGACGAGAAGCGTGTGATAGGCCCCGGTCATACCGCCGACGCCCTTCACCGCAATCCGTTTGATCTCGTCCATTGGGAGTTCCAGGCGGTAGGGCCGCCGCCGGATGACAAACGCCACGCCGAAGGCCGCCAGCATTACCGCCGGGAAGCCGCCCCCGTTGAACCAGAAGCCAATCGAAGCCACAGCAATCCCCATAAACAGCACGTTGAGGGGCATCCACAGCGAGGTAACGAACACCAGCCGCCCGTCGGTCACGACGAACGCGCCGCGCTTGGCGACGGAGCTAATGCGTTGCAGGGTGTCGTCCTTGGTGGTCTTGGGCATGAGCATTGCGCCGGAGGTGAAATGCAGCGTTTCGTCTGGGTGGGCGGCCTGCAGGCTGGTGGCGAGGCCGGGGGCACTGTAGAGCCACCCGAGGATGCGTCCGTTGGTGGTTTGTTGAGTCATGGGGATGGTCTTCTATCGCTTGTCGTCTTTTGTACGTGAAATCGTATCACAATATGGGTTGAATACAGTGGGGCGTTGCGGCAAAACGCCCCGACTTGGCTAGGATCGGCGCTCCAGGTGGCGGGCGGCGAGCCGTCCCCACACTGTATCCGGCGCACCGGCCCACAGCGCCAGGTAGGTTTCACGGGCGAAGGTTCGCTGCCCGGTGAGGTCATAGCTGAGGGCCAGGGCATAACGGGCACGCGGCGTTAAGTTGTCGTCGGTGTTGGCGCGGCGTGTCTCTAGCGCGGTGATAACGGCTGTCGTGTCGCCGTCCAGTAGCACCTCAAACACGGTGTCTGCCAGGTCCCCCGTTGGCGGGGGGGGTGTGGGCGGCGGGAAGCCATCCGGCGGCGGGATCACCTCCGGCGTGAGCACGTCCGGGTTAGCTGCTGCTGGGCTGAAGGCCAACCAGATGCCATCCCCCAGCCCCAACGCGACTGCTTGACGATTCACGCGGCCAACCTCGCTCAAGACGAAGCTCTGCGCGACCGGGAAACCGCGCTGCGTTAACTGTGCGCCCACATCGCCAGCCGCCATCAGCGGCGCGTTGTTCAACAGGCGCAGCACCACCGTTTCGGTGTCGCAGAGGGGGTCTGGGGCTATTGTTTCCAGGGCTGCACACACCTGTAGCGGGGAGAGGTCCGGGCGACCGATGGCGCTCAAGAGGGTTTCGGCCTGGGCCACACGCGGCGAGGTCGGCGGCCCCGCCTCGATCACCCCGGCTGCCAGTGGAATGGCGGTGTTTGGTTGGCCGTCCAGCACGTAGAGCATCCCCTTGACGAGAGCGGTACGGTAGCGCAGGTCCACCTCGTTTTCTGGGGCAGTTGCCATGAACGCGTCAATCTGGCGGATGGCCTGCTGGGGTGATAGCGCGAACACATTGCCGAGTGTGTCTAATGAGCAGGCGGTGCCGCCCGCGCTGATGAAGGGGCCGTTGGGTTCTGGGAAGAACACGTTCGCACCCCAGCGCCACGTCACCGGCTGGCGTTCTACACAGCCCCAGAAGGTGTTCGCCCGTTGCCCGGCCTGCACCCGGAAGGCGGCATTTGCCTCGTCCCAGGCTTCCAGCGCGAGGTACTGGATGGGTGCGTCCGGGCGTGTGAGTTGGAAGGCGGTGTCCGTCCGCACGGCATAAACCGCAAGCTGACGGTTCAACTGGTCGGTAAAGCCGACCTCAATTGCGACCTCGTCCACACTGTCGTTGTTCAGGTCGCCGACGCGCACCACCTGGAGCGTTGCGGCGTTCTGGTAGGGGGCCACCGGGTAGGCGTCCGTTGCCGGGATCAGGCGATAGGCCCCGCGCTCGAAACGGGCCAGTACCGCCGTCTGGAACAGCGGCACGCCATCTGCATCTGCGGTGTTGATTGTCAGCAGCACATCGGCCTCATCCCCCGATGTGGTGTTGACGGGTTGGGCTGTGACCGCGAACGGCCCCGCCGCGAAGCGCGTCACCTGGGCGGGGTTGACGACAATTGACGCGCTGTTCATCAGCCGCAACACGTAGGGGACCACCACCGGGCGCATGTCAACGGTTCCGCTAGGGGCGGCCAGCATCAACGGGACGAGGCGTTCCTGGAACTCGGCGCGGGCGAACACGGTCGGGTAGCGTTGTTGCACCTCATAGATGACGAATTCCACTGCCTGCACGCGGTCGCGGTCTGGGCCATTGGCGATGAGCGTGTCTAGCTGGGTTTCGAGCAGTTGGACGACGGTCTGCGGGGTCCACAGGCGCAGCGCGTAGATTTCGGCGTTCTCCGGCGTGCGGGGGAGCGCGAACAGCGTGTCTGCCGGGCGGGGGGTGTTGGTCGCGAGCGCGAAGGCCTGCGGCTCAGTCGCGGTGGGCAACACGGGAACATCTGGCGTGGCGGTGGGGGTAGTGGTGGCGGTGGGGGTAGCGGTGGCGGTGGGG
>CAYWZS010000029.1:0-40973 GCA_964462905.1 uncultured Anaerolineaceae bacterium | reverse complement strand
GCCCAGGGGGTGCGTCCAACGTAGCGCAGCGAACCCGGCGGCAATCATAAGGGCGGCGGCAGGGGCACCGACGAAGTAGTAGCGCAGGGGGGCGAAGATGATCGACTCAATATCCGTAACGAGTTGTGTTTGTGCGGAGCGCAACATCACGAGAGCGGCAGCCCCTAGCGTGAGCAGTGCGCCGAGCAGGTAGAGTTGGAAAGCGTGCCAGTCACGGTAGATCAGCGCGTGGAGTGCGCCCCACAGCGGTAACAGTAGCAGGGTTGCCCCGGTAAACTGGTATGCTTGCAGCACACGGAGGGGGAGGCCGATGTCGCGGAGTGCGCCGCTGTAGGTTTCCGCAGTGTGTTGCAGCGTTGGAAGGATTGTGCTGACAATGCGGCCTCGGCTGTTCCAGAGCGCGGCGATGTCATCTGGTAGGGACTCGTAACGTCCGAGGACGGTCCCGTATTGGGCTTGGTTGAAAGCGAGTATTGCCAAGATTCCTAGCAGGATCAACATGCCACCCCCGGCGATAAACCAGGGGGCGTCGCGGGATAAGCGGCGGTGGCGGTTGTTGCGAACCAGCAGGAAGGCGACCAGCACCAGCGACACGGCCAGCGTCACCCAACCATTGAGCTTGGTCAGGACGGAGGCGGCCCCGAGCACAAACAGCGCCATCGTCGGCCAGATGTGCAAACGATCTGCCTGGATAAGGGTGACGGCGGTGAGCAGGTGGGCGGCGGCAACCAGCAAGAGCAAGTTGTCGTTGAGGATGACACTGTTCAAACGGAGGGTGTACGGCTCGAAGGCGAGAATCCCGGCAGCAACCACCGCGACGAGTGGTGTCTGCGGAAAGGCGACCCGGCCAGCGACAAAGGTCAGGGTGACGGCGGCGAGGCCCAACGACAGGTTCAGGAGGCGGAGGGCCATCCCGCCACGCGCATGACCGCTGTAGGGCGGGTTGTAGGCGCGGTCTGTCTCGAAGCCGACGATGAGTTCTTCGCCGTTGATGCAGAAGGGGGCCGGGTTGGGCGTCGTGGACACGCGGCCCTCGGCTCCGAAGGCGGCGACAACGGGTGCGGTGAGCAGGCCATATGCCGGCGGCTGTGACCCCTGGCGCACCTCGAATTGGCCTGCGGGATAGTCGGGGGGGATCGGGAGGCGGCCCTCTGCGACGATGATACGGGCAACGTTGTAGCTGTCAATCTCGTGGTGGTAGGCGGTCCAGAGGGGCACCTGTACGGCGACGATGACACCCAGGACCAACTTTGCCAGTAGGATAAAGGCGAGCAACGCAAGCGCCGCCGTTGCAGCCGGGGAACGAGCGGCGGTCGTCATGCGGGGGTTGCCTCGAGCGCCTGGTAATAGATTGCCATCAGCAACTCGTAGTTGTGGTCTGCGGTGTAGCGACGCTCAAAGGTGGCACGCGTGGCGCGGCGATGCGGTGTGAGGTCGGTTGCCCACACCTGGCGAACGATGACAGCGAGTTCATCGGGGTTGCCAGGGCGGAAGGTCCACCCGGTTTCACCCTCGGTGATGAGTTCGGCGGGCGCACCGTGGCCGGAGGCAATCACAGGTGTGCCGACGGCAAAGGCCTCCGCAATCACGATACCGAATGTCTCGTAGAACTCTGACGGGACGACCAGCGCATGAGCACGGCGCATGAGGTCTAGCACTGTGTCGTTGGGTTGGCGTCCCAGGAGTTCAACGTGGTGGGGTGGGCGATTGTCTAGCAGGGATTGGGCCGCCGTCATGAGCGGTCCCTCCCCGACGACTTTCAGCGGGATGTCTGGTAGGTGTGCCCAGGCATCTAGTAGCACGCCTGTTCCTTTCTCTGCTGTGAAGCGCCCAACGTAGAGCATGAAGCGTTCGCGCTTGGTGTCATCCGGGGTGGGGGGCGACTGTAGGAAGTGGGGTTTGGCGGTGATGCGCTCGGCGGGTAGGCCGCCCACGATCATCTTGTTGCGGACGAAGGCCGTCGGCGTGATGAAGTGGGCCACACGGTTCCAGGTGCCGCGTAAGTGATGAAAGGTGATGTTCCCGGCAATAGCGGCGGTGTGGGTGCGTGATGCGCGGAAACACCCGTGGATGATTCCTGGGTACGGGACGGTTTTACCGATGCAGTCCTCGCAGACGTTGCCGTCGCGGAACAGGGTTCCGGCTGGGCAGATGAGACGAAAGTTGTGTAATGTCATCACGACGGGGATACCGGCATCGGCGCAGGCGTGGACGGCAGATGGAGACACGATAAAGTGCGTGTTGTGGATGTGGGCGATTTGGGGTTGGTGTCGGTGGATGAGGTCGCGCAGGTCGCGGTAGGTGCGTTGCGACCACGTCATCTGGAGGGGCATGGTTAGGCGTTGATGTTGGGCCAGTGCGTCCAGCTCGTTATTCGAGCGGGTGTAAGTGATGACCTCATGACCGTGCGACCGCAGGTTCTCCACCTCATTGTAGAAGGTTGTTTCCTCACCGCCGGGAATTTGATAGATATTGTGGATGACGAGGATTTTCATCAGCGGGCAACGTCTCACTATGTGCAAGCACTACTGGGCCATGTTGCCCGTCCAAGAGCGACACACGATAGCATAGGGTGTGATGTTCGACCAGACGCGAGTGTCTGTGGCTGAATGGACCGGGTTGTTACATAATCCCCTGTGAGGTGATGGATCTGGACAGAGAGGGGCTGATTGTGGCGAGCGAAAAGTATATTCGGGTGCTGTCGATAGATGGGGGCGGCATTCGCGGGTTGATTGCGGCGATGATTTTGGCATATATAGAAGAACGGACGGGTAAGCGAGCGGCGGAGTTGTTCGACTTAGTAGCGGGTACATCGACGGGTGGGGTGGTCGCGTTGGGTGTGGTTTTCCCGGGGACGGACGCGCTGCCGACTTATAGCGCCCGGCAACTGATGAATTTCTACCTGGAAGAAGGGCCGAAAATCTTCTTCAGTCGGTTTGGGGTGCTGCGGCAGATGGTGGATGAGAAATACCCGGCCAAACCGTTAGACGACACACTGCAACGCTATTTTGGTGAGGTGACGTTGGGCGAGGCTCAGACGCCCGTGATTATCCCGACGTATGATGTGGCGGCGGCGGCCCCACACTTCTTCAAGAGTCGGCGCGAGGTAGATGCGGAGGTGCCAATGTGGCAGGTGGCACGAGCGACGACGGCTGCGCCGACGTTCTTTGAGCCGTTTCAGATTGTGACGCGAGAGGCATCCCATGCGTTGATTGATGGGGGGATGGTGGCGAACAACCCGGCGATGTGTGCGCTGTCCGAGGTGACATTTTACACGGAGAACTATGATGTCGTTGATGGTGTAGGGAAGCGAATCCTGATGGTTTCGTTGGGGAGTGGGCGTTTGCCGGGCAGCTACAGCTACGAGACGATTAAAGATTGGACGGTTTTGGAGTGGGCGCGTCCGTCGATTGAGATTACGATTACGGGTGCTGTTGAAACCGTCGATTATCAGCTACGAGAGATACTGCGGGACAAGGACGAAAAGCTCTACTATCGTTTTCAAACCGTGATTCCAGAGTCAATTCGAGCAATGGACGACACCGAACATGATACGCTCGTACAGCTTCAGGAAATCGCAGCGGACTTGATCCGGGCGCAACAGGATGATCTTGATGAAGTGGTCGAGAAGCTGATGGTGTAGGCGGGAACGTTTGCGGATTTGCGGTGAGAACGGTAAAAATAGGTTATTGGACAGTGAGCTTGATAAGGAGCGGGTGGCAATGACGACCAGTGGTGAAGTGAACCGCGCATTGAACAAATATATTTCGCGGATTGAGCGGGCAAATCGTGAGATAGAAGATGTATTGAAGACGATTCGGGAGTTGGAGGCGGAGATCGAAGCCTATGACAACGACCCGGAACTGCAAATTACAGGGCCGATCAAAGGGACAATCAGAAAGAGCAAGAAGCGCGTCGAGGACCTACGAAAAAATGTAAAAAAGCTGGACAAAGAACTCGCTGACACGAACCGTAAATACTATCAGCTTTCGCGCTAGGGTAAGGGTAATCGCTGGATCATGGTGGGTAGACGGCGGGGTGTGCTTTAACTTCTGCTGAAAATTATAGTAAAATAGTGAGAGCATGAAGTTGTCCTATATTGGAAATTATTGTGGGGATAGACTGTGTTAGCTTTTATTTGGAAGGTTGTGAAATTTTTCATCTGTCGGTTTCTGTAACTGAACTGTATGATGCGTAATGGTTTGGTTTATTGGTGGCTTGCTAGGAAGAACTAGATCAGTATGTCTTACTTCATGGGAATAGATGCGGGTGGTCAAACGCTTCAGATTTGTATCGTCGATGATAGTCTTAAACAGTTGGCGTATGTGGAACGTAAAGAGGTCAGTAGTCCGAATGTGGTGGGACGGGCATTGGCGGCAGAACTTATACAGGGTGCAGTTTCGACAGTGTTAGAGTACGTTTACCTACAGCCTGAGGATATCGCGGCGGTTGCGGTGGGGATTAACGGTGAACCGGCCTGGGTAGAATGTGTGCTAGACAGGACGTTGCCGCGTGCGTTGATTCTACCGACGAGCGTTGAGGAGATTATGCTTGTTGGTGCGCGATGTGAGCGGTTCGGCGTGTTGGTGGTGGCTGGAGATCGTAGCTTTGCTTACGGCGTGAGCCGTGCGGGACAAACGGCTAAGGTCGGTGGTTGGGGGACGATCATCGGCGAGGAAGGGAGCGCCTACTGGCTGGGCTGCCAGGCGATGCGTATGGTTGCGATGGCCTCGGATCGGCGTGGGATTTCGACGATACTCACTGATATGTTGATGAAGCAATTCAAGGTGGACCATCCCCGCGACATTATGAGCCACATTGGCCCTAACGACCACGAGCACCGAGCGACCATTGCGAAGATTGCGCCGCTGGTCATGCAGGCGGCAGAAGGCGGTGATGAGGCGGCGCGTAAGGTCACTGAGCAGGCGGCGGCGAACCTGGGGGCACACTACCGGGCAGTGACGGGCCAACTGAATATGCTGCAAGCGCCAACCGTCTTTGCGGGGTCGCTGCTCGAACAGGACACCCCACTGCGAACGGCAGTCATGGCGCAGTTGGGATTGCGCGATATACCAGAGATGCACCATCAACCCGTGATGGGGGCGGCACTATTGGCACGTATGGCAAGCCAGGACGATGTACAGACAGCGTAGGGGAGTGGTCGCTTGCAATGGTGGATGGCCTGTGGAATAGTTGGCGGCCTTGTGAGGAAACTACCCGTAGGAGCGCCGATGGCTACCCGTATAACACGTTTTGTTGCCCTGACTACGATTGTGATGATGGTGGCTGTGGTTGTGGGGATGGTCCCCGCAACCGCACAGACCGATATTGACCCCACAGACCAGGATGCTACAGTGCGGGCGGCGATTGGTGAGTTGTTGACGGCCACTGCTGAGGCGCAGGGTGTTGTTGCGACCAACACCGCCCAAGCACAACAGGCCAACGCAACGGCGGCTGCCCAGGCAACAGCAACCACGGTGGCGCAGACACAGGCCGCCGTGACCCCTAATATCACTGAGACAATAGACGCCGGGTTACGGGCGACGGTTGCCGCCATCACGCAACAAGCACGGTCGGTAGACGCTGGTGATGCACTGCGGCAGATTAGCACGGAGTTGGTGGATGTGCCGGGTGGGACGTTCCGTATGGGGACGACTGTGAGTGAGTTGGCGGCGGCAGTGCGCGAGTGTACGGATGTTTACAACGCGAGTTGCCTGTTGTCCTACGGTGAAGACTCCACCCCATCACATGAGGTCATGTTGGATATGTACCGGATTGAGCGGTTGGAAGTGAGCAATCGCCAGTATGTGACGTTCCTCAACGCGCTGGGGCCTGGGGAACATGTGACGGGGTGTGACGGCCAGCCCTGTGCGGTTGTTAGTAACGAGGACCCAACGAGCGTGATTGGGTTTGATGGGCGGCAGTATGGTGTCTTGAATCCACAGGCGGACCGCCCGGCGACGAATGTAACCTGGTACGGTGCAGCAGCTTACTGCGCGGCGTTGGGGCGGCGGCTCCCGACCGAAGCGGAATGGGAGTTTGCAGCACGCGGGACGGACGGACGGGTTTACCCGTGGGGCGGTGAGTTTGATGTGTCGTTGGCGCGAACCCGTGTAGATGGTATTCCAGCGGCGGAGCCTGTCACGGCGTATTTTGTGGGGGCGAGTCCGTTTGGCGTGCTGAACTTGGCTGGGAATGTCGCGGAGTGGACGGCGGACTGGTACGGGGCGGATTACTATCGTGAGTCGCCGAGGGAAAACCCCACCGGGCCAGACGACGGCACGGAGCGCGTTCTACGGGGTGGTTCCTGGGATGCGGTGCCGTTCTTCGCACGCACGCCCCATCGCCAATTCCTGACGCCGAACTTCGCGGCGGCTTGGGTGGGTTTCCGCTGTGTGGCGGCTGTTGATGATGGGCCTGTGATGGCAACGCCGACCGCAACCCCTACCCCAACTGATTAGGGGCGTGAGGCAACGATTCTAGGAGACAAAGTCATGTCCACAAAGCAACTGAGTGCGGTCTTTTTGGTCCTGGGCGGGGTCATACTGATAGGCGTTGTGGCCTACACGTTGGTTCCTTTGCCGACGACAATTACTGAGGATGTTAACGAGGCAACGGTTTTCTTCCAACTGCGAGACAACAAGGTGCTCACAGCAACAAGCTGCCGCACCGCCAGGTGGCGTGTTGAGAACATCCAGGCGGTGTTTGTGAACGATGAGGCGACTGTGGGGGAGGCGACACGGACATATTGTGACAGCGGTGAGCAGGTGACGCTCACGGTGCAGTTCTTGAACGGTGACGCGCAGACATTCTCCCTGGCGCATCGGGTGTTGGCGGATGCGAAGTGGTATATGTCGTTAGTTTCTGCGGGTTTGCTATTGCTACTCGTTGCAGGTGTCTTGCGGCTGAGTGTGGCCTTGCCGGATACGATGGGTGGGGGTTTGCGCCTCTTACGTGCTTTTGAGGTGGCGGTTATCTGGTTGTTGGTCACGGCGTTGTTGCTTGAGGGGGGATTCCGAGGGTGGGTGATGTTGACAGGGAGTGAGCAGGATCGATTGGTTTATTTTGGTTCAGCAGCGGAGTTGCAGGCGGCTCGTACACGGTATGTAGAGTTGCCGTTTTTGATGTATGCGCCCAGCCCAATGTTTGACGATGTGAACAGCATGGGATTTCGTAACCCGGAGTTCCCGCTAGAAAAGCCAGCAGACGAATATCGGATTGTGGCGGTGGGCGGCTCCACGACGTTTGGGGACAATATTCCGGCAGATACCACCTGGCCTGCGGCGTTAGAGGCGTTACTTAATGCTGAGTACCCGGATGTAACGGTTCGGGTGGTTAACGCGGGGGTTGCGGCCTACACAAGCTGGCATAGCCTGGTGAATTTTCAGTTCCGTTTGTTAGAACTGAACCCCGATATGGTCATTGTGTACCACGCGACGAACGACCGTTTGTGGACGGTGAGCATTCCCCCGGCATGTTACCGGGGGGAGAACCTGAACCTGGGAATGACCTTTGTGCCGGATTTCCGCAATATTGCATCCGGGCAACTGCCGCGTAGTGCGTTTGTCCGATTTGTTTTGTTGCGGACTGGGCGGCTACAGAACCCGCTGACATTTCAGAACCAACTGGCACAGGCGGGCAGTGTTGACTTTGAACGGCGGTGTCCGGGGGTGGATGTGATGGGCAACGACAACATTTACGATCACGACCCGGTGTATTTTGAGCGTAATGTGGCGAGTATTGTGCATTTGGCACAGCAGAATGATGTGGTGCCGTTGTTGAGTACGTGGGTTTGGCGTTGGAACAACCCAGATGAACGTCCGCCGGGGTCGTTTTACACCTATATTGACACGCTTAACGAGCGTATTCGCCAGGTTGCAGCGGAGACGGACGCGGATTTAGTCCCATTAAGTGAGGAATGGGATGTGGTGCCGGAACACTTTCAGAGCGACGCGGTTCACCAGACCCCTGCTGGAACACGGGTGCAGGCGAGGATTTACGCCGACTATATCATTGAAAATGCGTTTATCCCCTCAACGCTAGGGACGGATGACTAGGCGTGACCAATGACGGCGTAGAGTGGGTCGCCTGCGAAGAGACCACCGGGTTTCTGCTCAGTTTCGATGTCTGTAAATCCGGCATGGGTCATGTATTGGCGGACGAGTTCGACGTGTTGGGCGTCGCTTGATCCACGCCAGACCGCGACGGCCTTTGTTGGGAAGCAGCGGTTGGAGAAGCTGACGATAAAGGGCGAATGGGGCGTCAGGATACGTCGGATTTCGGCGAATACCTCAACGGGCTTTTCGAGATATTGTACGGATACACAACAGGTTGCTGCGTCGAATTCATCGTCGGTAAAGGGGAGTGACTGGCTTTTGTTGAAGTTGTGGACGATGAAGTCGTCTAGCGCGGGGTTGGCCTGGAGTTCGGCGGCGTTCATCCCGGTGGCGTGGACAAAGGCGGGTTGGGGTTCGTCTGGGAAGTGGCTGTAGCGGCTACTCATCATGTCGAACCAGCGACCGTTAGCGGGGAGGTGCTTGGCGTAAACTGTGTCACGCAGGTAAGCGATGGCTTTGTCGTCAATGTGCGCGACCATACGCGGCATCGCGTAGAAGCTATCGTCGTCGGTGCGGTCTTGCTTGGCGAAGTAGTTTTCCGGGAACACGTCGGATGTTTTGGTCATCGGGGGGGGTATCCTTGTTTCTGGCGCGGTGTTATTGCGGTCATGGTAGAGGTGGGGGCTAAATGTTGGGTGGCCCTGCGATGAACAAATGGTGATTGCATCATCGGCATAACCCTCTATCATCAGGAAAACTCACTTTTCGACTGGATGGTATGGCATTATGAATCCCCAAACTCTCAAACGAACTTTTGAAGATCAGGGTTATCTCATCGTTGAGGATGTGCTGGACGCGGAACGTGATCTGGCACCGATTCGGGCAGATTACACGGCGTTGTTGGACGAGGTCGCGGCGATGGCTGTTGCGAACGGGCATTTGGACTATGATTACGGCGAACTGCCGTTTGAGCAGCGGATGGCGGCGGTGTTGCAGCACGCGACGACCAATCTGTATCGGTACTTTGACATTGCGCTACCGAACGAGGTGCTGTCCCCAGATAGCCCGGTTCATGTTAGCCGTGCGGTCTATGATTTGATTCGCACACCTGCGTTATTGGATGTGGCTGAGGCGCTGGTGGGGCCGGAACTGCTCGCGAACCCGATCCAGCATATACGGTTGAAGCCGCCACAGCGCCAACAACTCAACACGGACCAGAGTTCGCTGGTGGCAACTACGGGCTGGCATCAGGATATGGGTGTGGCGCGTGACGAGGCCGATGGTACTGAGATGCTGACGTTCTGGCTGGCGATTACCGACGCGACGGTGGAAAATGGCTGTTTGCAGGTGGTGCCGTACAGCCACCGGGCGGGGTTGGCGGACCACTGCCCGGACGGGCTGGCGGTCGAAATCCCGGCGCAACGCCTGAGCGGAGAGCCGCGTCCGATTGAGTTGCGGGCGGGGAGTGTGCTGGTCATGCATCGGCTGACCCAACATGCTTCGTTGCCGAACCTTAGCGATGGGATACGCTGGAGCTTCGATTTGCGCTACCAGCCGTTGGGGCAGCCGACAGGACGCGATGAACTGCCGGGGCTGGTCGTCCGTAGTGAGCGGGAGCCGTTGACGACGTATGAGGCGTGGGTGGCGGCCTGGCACGCGGCGCGTGATGCGCTGGCCGAGCAGGACCGAGGTAAGATGCACCGTTGGGATAGCGATTCGCCTGCGTGTGCGTAGATAGGCTGCCTCAGGCAGATGAACTACTCATCAGCGGGTGGGCCGTAGTAGTAGCGTCGCATGTCGTTGGCGCGGTCGCGGACCTCTGTACGGAGAGCAACGGCCTCTTCCAAGTAGGGGGAATCGGGATAGGTTTCGATGAGACGGTTGAGATAGCTCAGGGCGAGGACTGCCTGCTGTAGGGGGCGCGGTTGCGTTTCTCCTGGTACTGGGTCGAATGTTTCTACCCATTCTTGGAACCCACTCGGGTCTGGGTCCGGGACGGCTGGGTCAAACTGTTCAGTCTCCGCAGCGTAGGTCTGTGCCAGTTCAAATAGCACGTCGCTGTGTAAGCGGATTGCCTCGACGTGGCGGGGGGTGTCAACAAATGTGGGGACGAGGGAGGCGAGTAGACTTTCCCGGTATTGTAGACGTACATTGGGGTCGGTTGCACACACCCAAATGATATCCTGTTCACGCTCCTGGGTGAGAAAACCATCCCTTTCCAAGCGGCTCAGTGTTGTCGTAAACAGCGGATCGTTGCACTGGGATGTGGTCGCAATCGCCGCGTCATCAAGGTGGGTGAGGGTGGCATTGAGTTGCTCTGCTGCCTGTGCTTGGAGCGCACGCCAATCGACAGATGGGCCGTCGCGATCTTTGTTTATGTGGTCCCCTGCACGTGACCAGGCGACTCGGTACCCATCCAAAGCGATGAGTATATCGCCGTTTTGGATGGCAATTGGCCCCTCCGTCAAGTGGGTGCAGTAAATGTCCAGATGAACCAGATTATCATAGCGTGGCGATTGGGTGCCTGCGTCTTCGATACGCTCGAATAGTGGCAGCGCTGTTGCACAATTCCCGGCTGAGAAATCTGTCAACAAAGCCTCGTAGGTGCGGGCGATCTCTGTCTCCTGGCGCGACCCACAAGCCGCCAGTAAGCCCAGGAGCATAACAGCCACGGTCCACAATACGATCTTTGCCCACCTCATCCGCGCAATATCCTTCACTGTTGTTTTGACTGTAGTTATTATAACTCGAAGCCAAGCGCGACAACACTTAACGAGAAAAGCATATGTTCAATGGACACTTACAGGGTAAACCCCCATATGCTGGGGGTTATCTCCTTTCCTCTACATGCGTATTATGCAGTGTTCATGTGCGTGAACTTCACACATACAGTAAACTTGTCCCTGTGCGTTAACCAAAGGAACACGGACCAAACTCACTATGGCACAAAACACGCTCGACACGCAGAAAACCGAGAAAGAAACCGCGTGGTATACCCTCTCGATTGACGACGTAAAATCCCAGCTAAACACCAACCCGGACAAAGGTCTGGATGATGACGAGGCGCAACGCCGCCTAGAACAGTATGGCCCCAACGAAATTGTAGACAAAGGCGCGAAGAACCCGCTGTTGATCCTGTGGGAGCAGATCACGGACCCGCTGGTCATTGTGTTGCTGGTGGCGGCGCTGGTTTCTGGCGTGTTGGGGAAGTGGCAGGAACTCATCGCGATTATGGCGATTGTGGTCATTAACGCGATTTTGGGTGTGGTACAGGAGTACCGGGCAGAACAGGCGATGCAGGCGCTTAAGAACATGGCGGCTCCGCTGGTGCGGGTGCGGCGCGGCGGTAAGGTGAAAGAAGTTGAGAGCCGTAAACTTGTTCCTGGCGATGTGGTCCTGCTGGAAACGGGAAATATTGTCCCGGCGGATGGGCGACTGGTGGAATCCGCGAACTTTAAGACGCAAGAGGCTTCACTGACGGGTGAGAGCGAGGCGGTTGATAAGTTCTCGAAGCGGCTAGAGGGCGAAAATATCCAGGTCGGTGACCGGTTGAACATGGTTTTTATGGGGACGAACGCGACCTATGGACGCGGTACGGCGGTCATCACCGAGACCGGGATGAAAACCCAACTTGGGCGCATTGCCCAGATGATTCAGGATGTGGAGAGCGACCAGACCCCGCTCCAGCGCCGGATGGCGGAGGTGGGCAAGGTGATGTTCTGGGCGTCTACGGTGGTGGCGATCTTGGCATTTGTTATCGGCGCGATTGAGACATTTTTCGTAGAGGGCGTCGAATTTGCGAGTTCTGTGAACGATATTCTGCTGAACTCGGTGGCGATTGCGGTGGCGGTAGTCCCGGAGGGGCTACCGGCGGTGGTGACGGTGTCGCTGGCACTGGGGACGCAGCGGATGTTGAACCGCAAGGCGTTGATTCGCAAGTTGCCTGCGACGGAAACGCTTGGCAGTGTGACAGTGATTTGCTCTGACAAGACGGGTACACTCACCGAAAATCGGATGACAGTAAAGGTGGTGGACGTACCGGGCGACACGTATGACCTGAGTAGCGTGATGCAGAACACGCTGCCGAAGGGCCGCCATCTGGACCTGTCGAGTTCGTTGGAGGGCTTGTTGTTGCTCGCTGGGACGATGGCGAATGATTCGATGGTGGAGCGGGTCGATAAGGAAAACCAGGATTATATCGTCCAGGGTGACCCGACTGAGGCGGCGATTGCGCTGGCGGCGGCGCGGTTTGGGCTGGTGAAGCATGAGATGGAAGAACAGCTCAAGCGTATCGGTGAGGTGCCGTTTAGCTCCGAGCGCAAATTGATGACGACTATTCATGAGGTGACGGGCCACGTCCCGATGGACGATGAAGAGTCTAGCCGTATTGATGCGATCATCATCGATATGAAATATGTTGCGTTCACCAAGGGGGCACCGGACCGCATCGTTGGGAAGTGTAACCGGGTGTGGGAGAACGGCGAAATCCAGCCGATGACTGAGGTGCTGGTGGAGCGCATTGAGAACGCTAACGGTAAGTTGGCAAACGAGGGCTTGCGCGTGTTGGGGGTTGCCTTCCGCGAGTTGGAGGTGTTGCCAGAGGGGCACGAGAGGGACGACTGGAGCGCGGCAGAAGATGACCTCGTGTTTGTTGGGTTGGTGGGGATTATTGACCCGCCGCGCCCTGAAGTGGCGGAGGCTGTTAAGGTCTGTAAGACGGCGGGTATACGTGTCAAGATGATTACAGGCGATCATCCGATAACCGCCAAGGCGATTGCCCGTGACCTGGGCATTATTGAGAGGGACGCGGACGCGGTGGTCGGCACTCAACTGGAGGACATGACCGACGAGGAACTGCGCGAGGTCGTGAGGCGGACGGCTGTGTTTGCGCGGGTTTCGCCGGAGCATAAGCTGCGGATTGTGCGGGCGCTGAAGGCCAACGGCGAGATCGTGGCGATGACGGGCGATGGGGTGAACGACGCCCCGGCACTGAAGCAGGCTGATATTGGCGTGGCGATGAGCATCACCGGGACGGATGTGTCGAAGGAGGCCGCCGATATGGTGATCCTCGATGATAATTTTGCAACGATCGTGAGTGCATCTGAGGAAGGGCGCACGATCTACGATAATGTGCGCCGCTTTATCAAGTATCTGTTGGCGTCGAACACGGGTGAGTTGTTCGTGCTGTTGATTATGCAGGGGATTCCGGGGGTACCGCTACCGCTGAACACATTGCAAATCCTATGGATGAACCTGATTACGGACGGTGTTCCGGCGTTGGCGCTGGGCGTGGAACAGCCGGAGAAGAACAGCATGAAGCGCCCGCCCTATGCGCCGGGGGAAAGTGTGTTCGGTCGTGGGCTGGGCCGTCATATCCTGATTGTGGGCTTGGTGTTAGGGGTCACGGCATTGAGCCTGGGCTTGATTACGCACAACCTGGATTTACAGTCGGTGGCGTCGCCGTGTATGCGGGATGTTGGGAACGGGGTGTTCTCGTTGTCTTTGGGGAATATTGAGTGTGATGTGGAGCCGACCGAGGTTGATGCAGACGGCAACCTGATTACCTTCGGCGCGTGGAATACGATGGTGTTTATCATGCTGACGCTGGCGCAGATGGGCCACGCTTACGGGTTGCGTTCGCACAAGGAGTCCGTGTTCAACATGAACCCGCTGGGGAACCGTTTCCTACTGTATGCGCTGCTGATTACGGTTGCAATTCAGATCAGCACAGTGTACCTGCCGTTCTTCAATAACTTGTTCGGGACACGTCCGCTGACGATGGGGCAGTTGTTGCTGTGTTTGGCGCTGAGTACGGTGGTGTTTGTGGCTGTCGAGGTCGAGAAGTTGCTTATTCGCCGTGGTGTATTGAGTTCTGGCGAGGAGATGGTGGTGGAGGCACCGGAGATGGTAAAGGCTACCTAGCTTGATTGTTTAATGGTTGAAACCAGAACCCCCATGACAGTTGTCATGGGGGTGTTTTTGATGCAGATGGCGAGCAAGTCACTCACGGCTTTGCTCATATCTGCAATCAGGGTGCGTTCCTCGGTGCTAAAGCGCGGGGGCGGACTCGGGCTAGAGAAATTTATCGTACCCAAGCGCTTAAAATGAGAAAGCAAATTCTTAGTGCAGATCAAATAAAAGGCAACAGATGAGCCTTTTCACAATAATTACGTGAATACCCCCTTGACCCCTCTCAAAACCTGACATAGACTACGGACATGCTTTCACATAAAATGTATGAACAGTGTGGACGCAACTAACGATCGGGACAAAAACGATGCAGTATGATATGGCGCAACTCAACACAGACCTTGGCCTACCCGAACGCTTCTATCTGACGCGTGAAAAGGGGGAGGCGGCTTACAACAAGTTGGTTGATGTGTTGAAGGCGACACCGGAGGGTGAGCCGTTGGTGTTGGAGTTTCCTGCCGAGCAACTGGTGGACTCGTCGTTTGCAGACGAGGCGATTATCCGGCTGATGGAGGCGTTGATGGGCGGTGTTTTAGGTGATCGAACGGTCTTGCTCACTGGGTTGACGGAGGATTCGATTCACAACGTCAACGCGGCGATTCACCTGCGGAACCTCAAGCTGGCGTTGTTGATTGTGGAGGCGGACGGCACCTGGACCCTGGTGGGACAGTTGGAGCGCAGCCTGCGCGAGACGCTGGAGATGTTGGCGAAGTCGCAGACGATGACCGCGCCAGAACTTAGCGAGCAGATTGGGTCTGCGGTGAACACGGCCAGTAATCGGCTTAAACGCTTGTACGATGGGCGCTTGATCCGCCGTGAGGATGAGGTGAGTGAGCGTGGGTTGCAGTATGTGTATCACTTCTGGCATTGGTAAACCACGCCGACCGCGCACGTAACGACAACAGCGAAGGGCAAAGAGGTAATGGCGAAGTCACTAGACATCGGTGAGGTGTTGGCACTTGCACCGGAGAAGAAACGCCGTGACCGGGCGCGTAAGCTGGCGGCTGCGGCGAAGTGGAACAGCTTGGGCAGGGAGGGAAACCTGCTATGGGGGGAAGTGCCCAGCAGCGGCAAGCGGGTGTATCAGGTTAAGGTGAATATGGACGGCGACTTGGGCTATCACTGTAATTGCCCAAGCCGGGAGACACCCTGCAAGCATGTGGTGGCGTTGTTGATGGTCCATGTGCAGTCGCCGGGGGATATTCAAGTGGGTACCCCACCAGACTGGGCGGCAGCCTGGGGCCAGAAGGATCGCAACGAGCAGCGTGGGCCAAGAAAACCGAAGCAGGTGAACCCGAAAACGCTCGAGCGGCGTCAACGCGAGATCGAGGCTGGGCTAGACGAACTTAACCTGTGGTTGCGCGATATGATTCGGGCGGGGCTGGCGAGTGTGCAGGGAAAGCCCCGCAGTTTTTACGCGAACCCGGCTAAACGTCTGGTGGATGCGAAGGCTCCAGCCCTGGCGGAGCGTGTTCGGGCGTTGGGGGATTTGCCGGGGAGCGGAGAGGGTTGGGTGGATGCGATGCTGCGCGAGCTTGCGCAGATTCACCTGATTGTGCAAGGCTTCCGGCGCTATGACAAGCTCACGCCAGAACTTCAGGCGGACATTCGCTCGGCGGTGGGGTGGTATGTGGGGCAGAACGAACTCACGGAGGTGCCCACGGTATACGATACCTGGTTCGTGGTGGGTGCGACACAGAGCCTCCGTGAGAAGCTCAAGACACAGCGATTATGGATGTACGGTTTGGAGACGCAGCGGATGGTGTTGCTGTTGGACTTTGCCTATGGTGCTGCGTCTTTTGACCATCGTTTCGATGTCGGGGACGCGTTTACAGGGGGGATTGTCTACTATCCAAGCGCCTACCCGCTACGTGGGTTGGTTCGGGATCGTGGGCAGGAGGCCCCCGCCCCGGACGAACTTCCCGGCCATAACACGTTAAAAGGCAGTATCGATGCGTATGCGAGGGGGTTGGCACAGAACCCGTGGTTGACGCACTTTCCCGTGTCGTACCTGGGGGTGATTCCGGTCTATGCGGATAAGCAGTGGTCTGTTGTGGACGAGGCGGGGGATGCGTTGCCGTTGTCACCGGGTTTCCGCGCAAACTGGGAACTATTCGCGGTGAGTGGGGGTCGTCCGTTGTGGTTGTTCGGTGAGTGGAATGGGGCAACGTTGTATCCGCTGACGGTGTCACAAAACGGCGCGATGATCCCCTTACAGGAGGTAAACTGATGTGGGATGACCTACGTAAGACCGCAATGGTTGGGACGGACAAGGCGACCTTGGCCGCGGCCACGGACGAGCCACAGCTTGAGGCGCTGGTGCGTGGGTTGGCCTCCACGGACCCGACGTATGCGGTCTTGGGAACGGCGGGTATGTTGACGGTTCGCGAGATGGCGGGTTACCGGGTGCGGGCGAACGGCATACAGTTGCCAGCGTTGGCCCCGGATGCAGAGCGTCCGGTGTGTTCGAGCGGGGCAAGTGGGTTGTTGCGGGCCGCACTTGCAGAAAAGGATGAGACGTTGGTGCTGTTATGGGTGGATACATGTTTGGCGGCGGGCCAACGGCCCCCGGATGTGTTGTTGCCGTCGTTGATGCTGTTTGCCCATACAGACATCAGTAAATGGGAGGCCGTCAGCCGTTTGGTCGGTGCGCGTGGCCGCTGGCTGGCCCGTGAGTTCGATCACAAATCCGGCGGGCAGGTGGTGTTGCGACGGCTGACGGGCGACTTCACAGCGGATGATTGGTGGGCAGCATGTGATGCTCGCATGATCGTACCGACGTTTGAGGCGTATCGATTCTGGCACCCGGCATTGGCGCGAGACTTGCTAGAGCAGACATTTATCAAGAGACGCCCGGGTTCATCTGACCGATGGCGTATGGTGTCGGCTATGGAGATTAACTTGAGTGCGGATGATGAACGGCTGCTGGAACTACTCCTGAAGGATGTTGCAAAATCCGTTGGTGAGGCGTCGGCAGATATGTTGGCCCGGTTGCCAGGTTCATCGTATGTTGCTCGGATGTTTGCTTTGGCTGAGGGGATGGTCGTATTGGAGGAGGAGCCTACAAATTTCTCGCAGCGGATGACAGGTGAGAAGGTATACAGCCTAAAGCTCAAGACCCATAAGAACATAGCGGATGCCGTGAAGCGCAATCGCCTGGGCCGAGGAGGGGTTTATGGGTTGGACCAAGAGTCTTTATGGATGTATGACATTATCCGCACGCTGCCACCCACTTATTGGGAGGAGCGGTTCGGCTTATCCACAACTGAAACAGTGAAAATCATTATGCAAAGTGCAGCATCGCATCCACAGAATAACTATCTTTACGAGGGGGTGCGTGCGGCTATGGTAAACCACCATGCAGTCCCCTGGGCGCGGGCTTGGTTGCAGTTGATGATAGTATCTTCACAGAAACTGCCAGTGCAGACGCAGACGGAACAAAAGCTCGCAGAAGTCGCTGGTAAAACATGGGTCGAAACACAGGTTAGCACATGGTTCCAGGCATTTTTACGTAAGCCTGATCCCGGTCAACTATATATATTGTGGTCCTGGTTGGGGTTGGTGCCAGGGCCTTGGCGTGAGGGATTTAGCCTAGAATTGATTGGGTTTGTCGAGGCGTTGCTGCGAGATGATAAGATGAGAGCAGTTATGTCGCTGCCACCAATAGTTGGTAATCGTCTTCACCCATCCGTGGTGGATGACGCTTATCGTCGCTGGACAGCAATAACGAACCAACACAGCAACTTATATCATTTCGCGACTCATCTGGACACGGTGCTGATGACAGTCAAGCGGCGGCAGGCTATTCTGGAGGCCTTCGAAGGGTGATAAATGTCATGACAGTTTTCACAGAAAGGGGGGATGTAGCGTATAGTAGGGGTATGCAACCTGCACACGTTGGTGTGTGGGTGGCCCCATGCTGCAAGGACTATCAGGACGCTACAATGAGCAATTATTGGAAAACGCTGGTGAGTTCGGCCCTGGTGGGAACGAAAAATCGCCCGGCGGCGCTCCCGCCAGACGGCGGCCAGCTTAGTGCGGCGTTGCAACGGTTGGAGGCTGACGACGACGAGGAACTGCTGCTGAGTGCAGCGGCGGTGATGACGATGCATCATCTGGCAGGGGCGCGGGCGGTGCGTGTGTTCGATGAAACGCAGATGCCGCCGCCATGCCCACCAGAGAGCCGCCCGGCTTGTAGTGGGGAGGCGCTGAAGTACCTGCAAGCGATGTTGGACGATGAGCTTCCGAATCAGTTGTTGGTGGACTGGTTAGACGCTGCCGCCGAAGCTGGACAACGAATTCCGCATCATTTGCTCATTCCGTTTTTGGATTTGTTGGCGGGTGATGTCATGCGGACGACGATTCACCTGGCACTGGCGCGTATTGTGGGGGAGCGTGGGCGTTGGTTGGCGAACTACAACGATAAATGGGCCTTTGTGAACTGGGAGACAGACTTTGACGCGGTGTGGTCGCGCTCTCCATCGAATATTCGGCGGACGTTGTTCCGGCAGTATCGGTGGAAGGATACCGATGAAGCGCGTGAGTTTTTCGTGCAGCGTAAGGGGAAGATGAGGACACAGGATCGTTCACACTATATTGACTGGATGGTACTGGGGCAGACGGACCGCGACGAGGGACTTTACGAGTCTTTGTTGGACGAGGAGGACACACAGGTCGCACAGTCAGCGGCGGACCGCCTGCGCCGGATGCCGAACTCGGCCTATGTGGGCCGGATGATTGACCGTTTGGAGGGGCGCTTTTGGCTGGAGAACGGCCCGGATGGTCCGCAGATTCAGTATCGTCCATATGAGGAACTGACGCTGGATATGATTCGGGACACGGTCAACCGTACCCCAGAGCGTGATATGAATGAGAGCGAGGGGTGGATGAGTTACATGATGACGTGCATCCCGCCGCAAAAATGGTGCGAGTGGTTGGACCGCACCATGGACGAGTTACTCGCGCTGTCGTGGCCGGGGAAGGCGTTCTTCCTGAAGGCATGGATACGGGCTGCAAGTGGACACCGCGACAAAACCTGGGCGCTGGCGTTGGTGAACTTGTTGTTAGAAACCGACAACAATCACATGCTGACGTGGTTGCTGGAAGTGCTAGACCAGGATGACCGTGAGCGTGTCGTGCAGCGGTTGTGGGCAGACGACCCAAGCCGCGTGTACATGCATGCGCCCCTGCTGGGGACGAATACCTGGGGCGAGGCGATCAGCCGTGAGGTGGTTGAACAGTATCGGCTGGCGCTTGCTGAGGACCAGGACAGCGCCCTGCGTTGGTTGCGGCATGGGCTACCAAACAATGTGATCTATCTCAACCCGGTGGTTTGTGATGCGCTTCAGAGCTTGTTCGCGCCGATCCTGGCAGATGAGATGGTCCCCATTGAAACGCGGCAGGCCATAACGGATGCACTCTCCGTATTGGAGGCGCGATACCATATTCGGTTGGCCTTTAACCAGGGTGGCTAGGCAAACCGGGCGGTTGCTCGGCGGGTAAACCGCTGGGGCCGAGGCCGCCCCACACAACCCTTTCCCAAGAAAACACGAAGCTGATAAAACGACCTAAGGAGACGCAGAGATGACTGAGCAGAACCGTTCAGAAATTATTCGTGAACACGCTGAGTACGCCTTCGCGGAGGAGTTACAGGCGCTGGTGGAGGTGGATGAACGTCCGCGTCCGCGTAATTGGGCACTATCGCCGTGGGCGGTGAGCTTGTACTTGTTGGGGGGTACGCTGGACAACGGCTACGAGATCACGCCTAAGTACTATGGTAACCGTCGGGTGATTGAGATTGCGATTGCGACACTTGCGACCGACCGCGCTCTGTTGCTGATCGGGGTGCCGGGGACGGGCAAAAGCTGGGTAAGCGAGCATCTGGCTGCTGCGATTTCCGGGGACAGCACGCTGTTGATCCAGGGGACAGCCGGGACCAGTGAGGAGGCGATCCGCTATGGCTGGAACTATGCGCGGCTGTTGGCGGAGGGGCCGTCTGCCGAGGCGATTGTGCCTAGCCCGTTGATGGTGGCGATGAAGGCAGGTAAGCTGGCACGAATTGAGGAGTTGACGCGCATCCCGGCGGATGTGCAGGATACGTTGATTACGATCCTGTCCGAAAAGACGCTGCCGGTCGCGGAGTTAAATATGGAGGTGCTGGCGCAGCGCGGGTTCAACGTGATCGCAACGGCCAACGACCGTGACAAAGGCGTGAATGATCTGTCGGCAGCGTTGCGCCGTCGCTTTAACACGGTGGTCCTGCCGTTGCCGTCGGATGCGGACGAAGAGGTTACAATTGTGTCGAATCGGGTGGAGGTGTTGGGGCGTGCGTTGGAAATCCCGGCGGAGAAGCCCGCATTGGAGGAGATTCGCCGCATCGTGACGATCTTCCGGGAGTTGCGCGGGGGTGTCACGGAGGACGGCCAGATGAAGCTCAAGATTCCATCCGCAACGCTTAGCCCGGCAGAGGCGATTAGCGTGGTGAACAACGGGATGGCGTTGGCGGCTCACTTCGGCAGCGGTGAGATCACGGCGCGTGACCTTGCTAGCGGTTTGACGGGGGCAATCGTCAAGGACCCTGTGCAGGACAAGACAGTTTGGGCGGAGTATTTGGAGACGGTCGTGAAGGAGCGCGACGGCTGGGGCGACATTTACGAGGCGTGCCGCGAGGTGATGTAAACCGACGTTTCCGTTCTGGGGTGTTTGTCGTGAGGATGCCCCACACACCCATTGCACAGGCGAGGGAGAACACATAACCGATGAGCGTACACATTTTGGGCATCCGGCATCATGGGCCGGGGTCCGCACGTAGCTTGCGGGCTGCGCTAAACGAACTGAGGCCGGACGCGGTGCTGATTGAGGGGCCGCCAGATGCAGATGAGCTGATTGGACTGGTGGCTGAGGATGACATGGAACCGCCTGTCGCGCTGTTGATCTACGCGCCGAACGACACTCACCATGCTGTTTACTATCCGTTTGCGGCGTATTCGCCGGAGTACCAGGCGATGCGCTGGGCGCTGGAGACTTCTACTCATGTGCGGTTCATGGACCTGCCGCAGACGCATCAGTTTGCTTACCATCAGCAGAAATTGGCTGAACTTGAGGCGAAGATGAAGGCGCGTCGGGAGGAGATGGAACGGGCGAAGGAGGCCGGGAAGGACCAGCAGGCGGAGGACTGGCGTGAGGAGTATGAGAAGGCCAAAGTGGCCTTTGAGGAGCAGCGCCGCGCCCAGCAGCGCGAGGTCGAGGAGATGGACATTAGCGAGCGTGTGCGGCGCGACCCGCTGGGGTGGTTGGGTAAAGCGGCGGGCTACAATGACGGCGAACGCTGGTGGGAACACATTATTGAGCAGCGACGCGACGATCTCAATGGGGTGTTCGAGGCGGTGCTGGAGGCTATGACCGAATTGCGCGAGACGGCGGGGGAAGTTACAGATGAGAACGAGATGCGCCGTGAGGCGTACATGCGCCAGACGATCCGCAAGGTAGAGCAAGCCGGGCATAAGAAGATCGTGGTTGTGTGTGGGGCGTGGCACGGCCCGGCGTTGATGGCGGGGAGTTCGCTCTACCAGGATGCGGAGGCCGACGCCGTAACCCTGGCGGATATGCCGACGGCTGAGGTTGCGTCTACTTGGATTCCCTGGACCTACGGGCGGCTATCGCGCAGTAGTGGCTACGGCGCGGGGATCACGTCGCCGGGGTGGTATGACCATCTGTGGCATACGGAGCGGGATGTGGTGATTACTTGGCTGACACGGGCGGCGCAGTTGCTTCGTGAGGAGGACTTGGACGCCTCGACCGCACAGATTATCGACACGGTGCGGCTTGTGGAGACGTTGACGGCGATTCGCGGGTATGCGTTGCCGGGGTTGGATGAGCTAAACGAGGCAATCCAGGCGACGATGGTGTTTGGCGCACAGGAGCCGATGAACCTGATTCACCGGGCGTTGATTATCGGCGAACGGATTGGCGGTGTGCCGGGTGATACACCGATGGTCCCGTTACAGCGTGACCTGTATGAGACGCGCAAGCGGCTAGACGGCGGTGCGCGGAAGCGGCGCAAGACGAGCGACAGCGACCGGGTGCGGTATTTCAAGTTTGACCCGGAGCCGAGTGACCTTGACCTAGATTTACGCAAGGAAATGGACCTGGAACGCAGTCACCTGTTGCACCGCCTGCGGATTCTTGAAGTGCCGTGGGGCAAGATGAGCCGGGACGGGCGCAGGGCGCGTGGGACGTTCCATGAGCATTGGACGTTGCAATGGCAAACGGAGTTTGAGATCAAGCTCATTGAACAGAGCATTTACGGCAACACCGTGCCGGATGCTGCCGCTGCATTTGTGATTGACCAGGCGGAGAAAGTTGACAACCTGCCGAAGCTCACAAGCATGTTGGAGGATGTGCTCCACGCGGACCTGCCGGAGACGGCGGTGGCGTTGATCGACAAGGTGCGGAGCAAAGCAGCGGTTGCGGCGGATATTCACAGCCTCATGGACGCGCTACCGCCGTTGGTGGATGTGAAAACCGGGCACCACGAGAAGTTCAGCGTGCGCGGTATCACGTTGGATGATGTTAGCGCGGTGATTGATGGGCTAATTGCGCGCATCACGATTGGGTTGGTTAACGCCTGTGCATCGCTGGACGATGACGCGGCAACCGAGATGTATAAGCGCCTGTTTAGTGTGCATGAGGCGGTCCTCAAGCTACGTGATGCAGGTCACATGGCGGCATGGTACCGCACACTCAAGTTGTTGACGGCAACCGCAACGGTACACGGGCTGGTCGCGGGGCGGGCGGCGCGGCTGTTGTTGGATGTGAATGAGGTCAAACCGGATGAGGTGGCGCGGCTGATGCGGCTGGCGATTTCAATGGCGGCGGACCCACCTGCTGCTGCGGCGTGGGTGGAGGGCTTCCTGCGGGGGAGTGGGCTTATCCTGTTGCACGATGATGAGTTGTTTGCCGTACTGGACTGGTGGATTATGTCGTTGCGCGGGGACGCTTTCATCGCGTTGTTGCCGCTACTGAGGCGCACATTCGCCACGTTTAGCGCCCCAGAACGGCGGCAGATCGGTGAACGAGTGCGCAAGTCCGCGTTGGGCGCGGTGCCACAAAGCCGGGATATGTTGGGTGCTGAGGATAATGCTGATTTGGACCTGGATCGTGCAGATGCTGTGTTGCCCCTGGTGGCCGAGCTATTGGGGCTAGGCGATGAATAGTGAACAGGCGAAACGAGATACAGGTATGACTGAACAACAGGTAGACGCCGCCGAACTACAACAGGAACGGTTGCGGCGCTGGCGGTTGATGCTGGGTGGCTTGCCGGACGGCACAGGGGCCAAGCTCAATGAAGAAGATCAGCAGATGGATGCAGCGTTGGAGGCACTCTACGGCGACAAGCCTGCGCTTGGCAAGGGCGGCCAGGGTTACGGGGGGCGTCGTCAACCCGGCCAGGACGCTGGTGAAGGTGAGGGCGACGGCCAGGATGCAGGCGGCCAGGGGAACAAAGCCGGCGGCAAGCAGGGTGGCATGGGCGAGAGCAAGCCGAGTATCGCCCGTTGGCTGGGGGACATTCGCCACTACTTCCCGAACTCGGTCGTGCGGGTTATGCAACGGGACGCGATGGACCGACTGGATATGAAGCAGTTGTTGCTAGAGCCGGAACTGCTGGAGATGATTGAGCCGGACGTGCATATGGTGGCGGATTTGATCTCGCTGTCTAAGGTGATGCCGAACCGGACCAAGGCTTCGGCGCGGGTGGTTGTGCAGAAGGTTGTGGAGGACTTGCAGAAGAAGCTGCGAAACCCGATGCAGCAGGCGATTCGCGGGGCGCTTAACCGGGCGGAGCGTAACTACCGCCCACGCTTCCACGAGATCAACTGGCACAGCACGATTCGCCGTAACCTGAAGCACTATCAGGAGGATCTGAATACCATCATCCCAGAGACGCTAATTGGCTATGGCAAACGTCGTTCGTCCCTGCGCGATATTATCTTGCTCGTGGACCAGTCCGGCAGTATGGCGTCGTCGGTGGTGTATAGCAGCATCTTCGGCGCGGTGATGGCCTCGTTGCCTGCGGTCAACACGCATATGGTGGTGTTTGATACCAGCGTGGTAGACCTCACGGCGGACCTGGACGACCCGGTGGAACTGTTGTTTGGCACGCAACTTGGCGGCGGCACGGACATCAATCGGGCGCTGGGCTACGCGCAAAAGCTCATCACCCGTCCGCGTGAGACGGTGGTTGTGCTTATCAGCGACTTGTACGAGGGTGGACGGCGCGACGAGATGCTAAAGCGTGCCCATAGCATTGTTGAGGGCGGTTCGCAGATGGTGGCGTTGCTGGCGTTGAGTGATGGCGGTGCGCCGTCCTACGATAGCAGTGTGGCAACGCAGTTTAAGTTGATGGGTGTTCCGGCCTTTGCCTGCACGCCAGACCTTTTCCCGGACCTGATGGCGGCGGCTATCAACCGTGAGGATATGGGGCAGTGGGCGGCCCGTAACGACATTGCCACGGTGGGCTAAGGGCGAAGCATCCCCCGGTAGACGCCGGGGGTGCTGTCCGCAATGACGACGGCATTTACCGTGCGCTGGTAGAACGCCACCGGCCCTACGCCGCCGATGATCGCATAGCCGTAGTCCTGCGCGAACATGTCGTGGAGGCAGGCAAGTAACAATGCCGTGCCGATTCCCCGTCCGCGTGCGGGTTCAGCGACGCCTGTCGGCCCGAAGAAGCCGCGTTTGGTCGTGTCGTAGCAGCCAAAACCGAGTAAGCCGTTGTCATCTGTGGCGAGGATGCACGTTACAGGTTGCCGTGCGAAGGCGACATCGGCCTCACTGCGCCAGTATTCGCTAAAATGCTTGCTGATCCAATCCAGGACGATGTGTTTTTCCGGGGCGAGGCCGCGCCGTAGGGTGATCCCTTGTTCGTCCAGGGAAACGGGTGGTGGTAGCTTGTAAAGCGGGACGAGCATGTCCGGCATGTTTAACTCTCCTCCGGGTAGAGCAGGTACGGGCGGCGTTGCTCACGGAAGGTGCGGTGGTAGTCTGTCCATCCCTGCGTGATTTCGGCCAGGGTTGCCCCTGCATCAATCTTTACACGCGCCTCCTTATTCCCAAGTAGGCGGTCGAAGTGTTGGAGGCCGTTGTGTGGGGGTAGCCAGCCGAAGTCGGAGGGGTACAGCGTTCGCACAGCATGGATTACCTCTAACCAGACGGTGATAGGGCGGAAATTCTCAATATCTGTGATATGAATCTGTACTCCACCACAATGTTTCCCGGCGTGTTTGCTGGCATTGGGCGTGAACTGGTGTGGACGGGCGGTTGCACCTTCTAGGGGGCGGGCGTTGAGGTGCGCCGCCAGCGAAAAGCTGTTGATGTACGGTGCGCCGACTACCTCAAACGGGAGCGCGGTCCCGCGTCCTTCGGATAGGGTCGTGCCTTCTAGCAGGCACGAGCCGGGATAGTGGCGGGTGGTGGAAACATGTGGCATTGCGGGGGATGGTGCAACAAAGGGACGAGCTGGGACCAGGTTGTCCCAGGTTGGGCGCTCGTCGTAGCCCTCACAACGCACCACGGATAGTTCGGTGCGCGTTGTGTTCCAGGCGTCGTTAACCATTGTCGCAACTTCGCCCATCGTCATGCCGTACTGGATCGGGAAGTTGTAGCGCCCCACGAGTGAGGCGTGCGCCGGGTCTAACGGTGCGCCGTCAACACCCGCGCCCAGTGGGTTCGGGCGGTCTAAGATCATCACTGGGACCCCCGCCTTGCCACAGGCTTCCATGATGTGCGTCATCGTCCACAGATAGGTGTAGTAGCGCACACCGATGTCCTGAATGTCGCACACTAGAACGTCGATGCCGTCTAACATCTCTGGTGTGGGCGCGTAGGTCGCACCATATAAGCTGTAAACCGGGATTCCGCTGGCGTCGGTGGTGGAGGCAACCGCCACGCCATCTGCTGTGGACCCATCCAGGCCGTGTTCTGGCCCGAACAGCGCGACCAGGTTCACATCCCCGCTGATAAAGCGGCGGTAAGTTGGCGTGAGTGTGGCGTCCACCGCGCTCAAGTTGGTATACAGGCCGACCCACTGCCCCGCTAGCGCCGCGAAATTCCCCGCGATGAGGGCATCAACCCCGAAACGCACGCTCATTCGCCCACCTCGATGCGCCCCTGTGGTGTGAAGGCTCCCATGAGTGCGTCGGCAACTGCTGTGAGCGACGGGCGGCTGTCCCCGCCACTAACGAGCACGGTGCAGCCGTCTAGCAGGTGGGCGTCGTAGGGGTTGCGGAGTGCGACGAGAACCACAGGGGCGGCGTGTTCGGTTAGCGCGGCGACGGCTTCGGCCTGTGAGGGGATGCGGTGGGCGTTGCGGGTCGCAATCACTAGCGTTTCGGCGATTTGCTCCGGCAGGGCGGCTATGTCTGCCGCGCCCGGCACCGCTGGGAGCAGTTGCACGGTGAGGTCTGGGGAGACGGCCTTTAGCGCGTGGGCCAGTGTGCTGTCGTCGGCGTTCTCCTGTACCTCGCTATCAACGAACGGTGTGAATTCCACCAGCCGGACGGGGCCGCTCAGGGGGAGTGCTCCTGCGTCGCGCACGAGTGTAATCGTGTTGCGGGCGAGTTGCTTGACTGTTTCCTGGTTGGCTGTCGTGTAAACCTTCGTCGGGTTGGGCGTCTGCACAGGGAACCGAGCCTTCATCGCGGCAATGCGGCGGTTGGCTTCGCCAATGACGTTCCAATCTAACGCGCCAACCTCGACATACTTCACCAGCGCTTCATAGGCGGCTTCTTGTTTCTCTGGAGTGTGCGAGAACAGGATAATATCGACGCTGGCATGGGCCGCCCGGGTGACGGAATTCAACACGCCGTAGTTGTCGTCTATGGCCTTCATCTCCATGCAGTCCGTCGTGACGACGCCATCGTAGCTGAGTTCGCCGCGTAGCAGGCGCGGAATCACCACATCGGACAGGGTGGCGGGGTGGTCCGGGTCTAGGTCGGTGTAGATGGTATGGGTGGTCATTATGGAGGCGACATCCGCCCCCAACGCAGTGCGATAGGGGACGAGGTCCACGGTGCGAAGTTGGTCGGTTGGGGTGTCGAGCGTGGGGAGCGCCAGATGGGTGTCAACGGCGGTATCGCCCAAACCGGGGAAGTGCTTGGCACAGGCCGCGACACCTGCCCCCTGAAAGCCGCGCACAGCAGCAGCGGCCAGTTCCCCGACGGTTTCCGGGTCCGTGCCGAAGGACCGGGTGCCGACGGTGGGGTTGGCGGTGTTGTGGGTGATGTCTACGACGGGGGCGTAGGTCCAGTTGATGCCAAGCGCGGCCATCTCCCTACCTAGCACTGCCGACGCGCCCTGAGTGGCGGCAGATGGGTCGCCTTGGCTCCCGGCCAAGGCCAGCGCACCGGGGCTTTCGCTGAAGCCCTTCCGCAAGCGTGCAACGGTCCCGCCTTCCTGGTCAATGCTGATGAGTAACGGGTAGGCGGCGGCCTCGTGCAAGGTGCGGGTGAGGTCTGCGACCTGTTGTGGTGTGTCGATATTGCGGGCGAATAGGATCACGCCACCAACCCGCCCTGCACGTAACCAATCCAGTAGATAGTCTGGGGCGGTGTGGCCGTGAAAGCCGACCATGAACATTTGGCCGATCAGTTGATAGATGTGCTGGGGTGTGGTCAACGGTGTGTGCGATCTCCGTGTTGGGGTTAGAGGTTTGTTAGCTTGGCGCGGAACACGTAGCGGTCCCCGCGATAGGCAGATTCGACGTATTCTACCGGGGTGTTGTCGTCTAGGAAAGTGGTGCGGGTGATGTACAGAATTGGGAACCCTACATCAATCTCTAGTAGTGCGGCCTCTTCTTTTGTTGCCTGCCGCGCCCGGATGCGTTGTTCGGCGGAGGCCAAACGCAGGCCATACTCCATTCGTAGGACGTGGTAGAGCGAGGTGTGGGTGAAGTCGTGTTGCTTCAGGATGTTGGGGCAGTGGGTGACATTCAGATAGCTGCTTTCGATGGCAATCGGTTGGCCTTCGGTACAACGCAGGCGTTTGAGCAGGGCGACGTTTGAGCCGTCCGGTGTGAGGTCTAGCGCACGGGCGATGTTCACGTTGGCGCGTAGGGTGTCTGCCTGGAGGATTTTGCTGGATGTTGTTTTACCCAGTGACTTCATATCTTCGGTGAAGCTGGTGAGCGTGCTCAACTGCTGGGTGATGGGGGTGTCTGCCACGAAGGTTCCCTTACCGACCCGCGTGTACAGCCGTTCACTGAACACGAGTTCCTGAATGGCGTGTTTGACGGTCATGCGGCTGACACCGAACTGGTCCGACAGACTGCGTTCGGACGGGATTTGGGTGTGGGGCGGGAATGTGCCAGACTCAATGTTTGTCAACAGATAGTCGCGGATTTGTTCATAGTATGGTCTGGATTCGTCCAACTGTAAAGGTTGCGTCATAAGTTAGCTACCGAGTCAAAAATACTAATAAGAAGCCAAGTAAAAGTGTCATCAGGCCGATACACAAACTTAGGATACTCAACACGAACTCGCCGGAGTCACGCGGTTGTAGTAGCGCGGAACACAGCGACAGGCCCGTAAACAGAAACCCCGCCGACAGGACGTAGCGCAGGGCATCACGCCTCATACAGCGTCAGCGCCCCCCGTTCTTGTACCGGGTGACAAGCGATTTCTTGCCCGTAACCGCTGGCTATGCCCAGGCGCGGTATATCCACGTCACAGGACCCAGGCTCGTAGAACGGGCAGCGGGGATGAAAGGCACACCCGGGCGGGATGTCCACAAGGTTCGGGATGCTGTCCGAGCGGAGGCGCATGGGCTGTTTCTGCTGTGTGATGTTGGGGTCGGCCTCTGGGACGGCGGATAGTAACGCCTTGGTGTAGGGGTGCGCCGGGTTGCCGATGACATCCTGGGTGCGGCCTACCTCTACGATACGTCCCAGGTACATCACTGCCAGCCGCCCCTCCCAGGCGAAGTACTTTGCCAGCGCCAAGTCGTGTGTGATAAACACAATTGTCAGCTTCAGTTCGTCGCGCAGGCGGTGCAGCATCTTCAAGATGCCGATGCGAATGGACACATCGACCATGCTTACGGCCTCGTCTGCCACGATCAACTGTGGGTTCACGGTCAGCGCACGGGCGATGCTCACGCGCTGGCGTTGGCCGCCGGAAAGCTGGTGTGGATATTTGTTTACGATGTCGCCGGGTGGGGTGAGGTCCACCAGCGTTAGCAACTCCCAGATTTTGCGACGAAGCTCGTTGCGCCCGTTCACCATCTTGTGTCGTTGCAGCGGGAAGCTGAGAATTTGGCCGATGGTGTGTGCCGGGTTCAGCGAGGCAAACGGGTCCTGGTGAACAATCTGGCGGGAGCGGCGCAGTTGCGAGCGTTCCCGCCCGCGATAGTCACGCTGGGGCCGCCCATTGATGCGGACTTCGCCGCCGGATGCGTCTAAAAATCCGGCGATAATCTTGCCGGTGGTGGTTTTGCCGCAACCGCTCTCCCCAACGAGGCAGATGATCTCGGACTGTTGGATTTGCAGGTTGATGTCCTGTAAGACGCGCAGTTCCTCGCCGTCCTTCTCGAAGAAGCGGTCTACATGGCTCAGTTCGACTAGGGGTGTTCCACTCATGGGTTACTTGCTCCGACCTTTGCTTGCAAGACCTGGGCGCTATGGTAGCAGGCGGCCCGGTGACGACCCGCAATGACACGGAGTTCGGGTTGTTCGTCCGCGCAGATGTCCGTGGCAAAGCGACACCGCTCATGGAATTTACAGCCGGACGGCGGCGCGATGAGGTCCGGCGGGCTACCGGGGATGCTCTGTAGGTCCTCGGCCCCGGCACTCAGGCGTGGGGCCGCGTCTAGCAGCGAGAAGGTGTAGGCGTGGTGCGCGTTGTAGAACACCTCCCGTGTTGGCCCGATCTCGACGATTTCCCCGGCGTACATGGTCGCGACAGTATCTGCGATTTCGGCGGCAACGGCGAGATCATGGCTGATGAAGATGGTGCTGAAGTTGTGTTCGGCACGGAGTTCCTTTAGCACCTCTAGGATGGACCGCTGTGTGAGAATATCGACGGCGGTTGTTGGCTCGTCCATGATGACCACCTGGGGCCGGAGTAAAAGGCTGAGGGCCAGCAATACGCGCTGGCGCATCCCGCCGCTGAGTTCGTGGGGGTAGGCGTTAAAGACGCGGGCGGGGTCTAGGCGCACTTGCTCGAACAGGGACAGGGCGCGTTGTTTCGCGTCAGCCCGCCCGATGTCGTGGGCGCGGGCCGTCTCGTAGACGGTATCGGAAATTCGCAGGACCGGGTTCAACGAGTTGAGCGCCCCCTGAAACACCATCGAACACTCGCGCCATAGGAACTTTTTCATCTCACGCGGCGTAAACGGGCGAATATTCTGCACGCGCCCGTCGCGGTGGGTGTAGTTCACGGTGCCGCTGTCCACGTTACCCGCACGGGGAAGTAGCCCTAGTAAGCCGAGGTTCAGTGTCGATTTGCCGCAACCACTCTCGCCGATGAAGGCCAGGGTTTCCCCCGCGTGCAGGTCAAAGGCGATGTTGCTCACCGCTCGCACGCGGCCACGTTCGGCGGCATAGCTGACCGAGAAATCACGGACGCTGAGAACGACATCGGTGCTGATCTGATTGTGAGTCATGGTGTCATCCTCCTTTAGATGCCGCTACGCAGGCGCGGGTTGAACACCTCTTCTAGCGACCGCGAGAACAGAATCAGCGACAGTTGGAATAGGCCAATTGCCAACACGGGTGCAAGGCCCATCATGACGGCGTCCGGGTTGAAGAACGCCCCGCGTGATTGGGCGGACCACAACATCGTCCCCCAGTCCGGCTCACGCGGCGGGACCATCCCCAGCAGGATGAGCGCCACCAGCGCGTACATCGCCAGGCGGATTGAGAAGATGAAGTTGATGGCGATATAGCTAATCAGGTTCGGGAACACCTCGCGGGTGATGATGTGCCACAGGCCGAGGTCTAACGAGAAGGCTGCCTCCACATAGTCGCGCTCTTTGAGGCTCAACACCTGGGCGCGTATCGAGCGCATGAGCGGCGGCCACGTCAAAGACGACAGCACTACTGCAATCACGAGATTACCGTCTAGCTCAATGATCGTCGCCAAGACGAGTAGTAGTGGGAAGTTGGGTATCGTCAAAATGAGGTTCGCGATAGCCGATAGCAGTTGGTCCACCACACCGCCGACCAACGCCGCCAGCGCCCCCAGGATCACGGCAATCGTCGTGGAGAACAACCCGGCTTGAATGCTTGTTAGGATGGGTGTACGTCCGCCGTGGACGATGTGCGAGAGAATATCGCGTCCTTGCCAGTCCAACCCTAGCAGAAACTCCTGGCTTGGCGGTTGGAATAACGAGTTTGCGCCCGGCTCGCGGCGGTCCATCTGTGGGCGGCCTTCGTACTCGACAATCAAGGTTCCTAGCGTAATCATGACGATGAAGAACACCAGCCCCACAAAGCCGATGAAGCCGCCCTTGTTGCGCCACAACGAGCGCCCGACCCAGCGCACGTTGTTCCCGACGCCTGCCATCTGGCGAATTGCGAACTCGCGGTTGGTTTCGTTGAACTCGACTTCTTCTAGTGCCTTGCGCGAGAGGAAGGGGTCGTTTTCGTCGGTGTAAGTGTAGGACACCATCAGCGAGACCATGAGCGCCAGCGTAAACACCGCGCCCAATAGCCCGAGGCCGAGGCCACTCAGCGCACACAGCACGAGCGTAATCACGCCGGGGGCGATGTGCTTGGAGCGCACGCCCATCACCAACGGGATCACGCCACACAACAAACCGAAGCTAAAGCCGAGCCAGGTTCCAACAAACATCGCGTTACTCCTCCCCCAACCGAATGCGCGGGTCAAGCCATGCGATCACAAGGTCAGACAGCGTGTTAGCGGCGATCATGGTTAACGTAATCAGGATGAAGATGCCCTGCATGGTCATGTAGTCGCGGGTGCTGACGGCGGTGAACAGTGCCCGTCCCAGCCCTGGATACTCAAAAAGCTCTTCCACGATGACACTGCCACCGACGACAAAGCCGATGTTGATCGCAATGCGGGGGATCACCGGGAGTAGGGAGTTTCGCCCGACATAGGCCGTCAGGATGCGGCGTTCTGAGAGGCCACGCGCCTTGGCGACGTTGATGTAGTCCTCGCCGAGTGTGGAAATGGTGCTGCTTTTCATGAGCAGGATCCACGTTCCGACGGAGGCCAAGACATAGGTCAGGATGGGCAATAGCGCGTGTCGCGCAACACTGCCCAGGTAGGCCGCCGTGAAACCAGGGTCTACGTTGGGGTCCACGCCACCGCGCATCTGCCCTACGTCGAACAGTTGGAACTGCACCCCAGCAATCAGGATAATACCAAGCGCGTAGACGTAGTCTGGGAGTCCGGTCAACACAGAGGCGATACTAGTCATGGTGTTGTCGAAGGCCGAGCCGCGCCAGTAGGCCATCGCCATGCCGAGAACCGTTCCCAGTATGATGCTTATGAGAAGTGCTGTCCCCAAGGTGATGAGCGTCCACGGCAAAAAGCGCAGAATCTGTTGGCGGACGGGTGTCCCCGATGAGGTGATGGACTGGCCCAGGTCGCCGCGTAGGAGATCGCCAAAGTAGTTGACATACTGGGTAATCATGGGTTCGTCCGGGTCGTAGTTAAACAGCCCCGCAGAGAGGTTGCGTGCTTGTTCCAGCGTGTAGCCCTGGTTGAGCAATTGCTCAACGTAGAGGTCCACGGGGTTGCCGGGGAGCAGGCGAATCAGAAAGAACGTGAGGGAGATGGCTGCCCAGGCGGTCAACAATCCCTGAAAGATGATCCGCACGGTGTAGGATTGGGCGAACTTGCGCAGTGTGTCCCAGAGGTTTGATGCCTGTGCTTGGGGTTCGGTTTGTGGATCGACCGGGGCGGACGAGGGGTTATCTAAGATCGCCATACAAATAAATCCGATATATGAATAGGGGCGGTAATTCTTAGTTTTTGGTCGTCAGTTATGAGAAAGAGCACGTCAAGGTCTGTAAGGTATAGAGCACCCCAAACTAACAACTCAGGACTAACGACTTTTCACTAAAGTCCCCAGCCTGCACGCAGAACTGGGAACTCTACAAGCCAACGTCTGGTTTAGCTGGCCGGGGTCAGTGTCCCATTCCAGATCCCCCACTTGATGAAGTGGTCGGTCCCGGTCGGGTTCACCAGTAGCGCCGGGTCGATGTCGCCAAAGCCGGCGATCAAGTCGTTATTGAATGGCTCGGCAGACAGGATGACGTTCAGCGGCACGTAAGGCACTTGCTCGTTGATGATGAGCGCCACGACACCCGCACGCTCACGCGCCATTTCGGGGTCCAGGGTGGCGTTTACACCGTTGATGAGGTCGTCCAGGTTCGCGGTTTCGCCGTCTACCTCAACTTCGAGGTTAATGGCGAGGCCTGGCTGGTCGGGGTCTAGTTCCGTCTGCCAACGCTGGATCGGGTTCCAGAACTGGCGGGAAGCGAACGGCGAACCGAGGCCCCAGCTCCAGACGGTTAGGTCGAAGGTGCCGTTGCGGATTTCATCTGGCACTTCCTGCCAGGGGAGGCCCTGGGCGGTGATGTCGAAGCCAAAGGCGTTCATCTGGTCGATAGCATCCAGTGTCGCGGCGGAGAAGTCCGCGAAGTCTGCCGGGAAGATCCAGTCGGCGCTAATCGTGTTGGTGTCTGCGTCCGCCCAGATGCCATCACTATTGCGGGTAAAGCCTGCGCTTTCCATTAGGGCGGCGGCACGCTCCAGGTCATACTCGTAACGGTCCAACTCTGCAATGACGGACTCCGGCAGCATAGCGGGGACGCTGTCGTCCAGCAGGCCAGCCATGAACTCGGTGCCGGATGCACCCAGGCCGTTGGTCAAGAAAGCGTTCTGGTCACGGTCAATCACCAACGCAACCGCCTGGCGAACTTCCTGGATGTTCCACGGCTCGCGGGCGTGGTTGAACAACAACGCCGGGCCGTAGCCACGCGGGATGGTCACGATGTCTAGGCCCTCGGCCACGAAGGCGTCCACCGTTGCCGGGGGATAGACGTTGGTGGAGTGGGCAATCTCGCCACTCAGGACGAGTGGGGTGGTGGACTCAGTCTCACCGGCCCACAGCTTGATTTCACCGAAGGCCACTGTGCCGGAGAAGATGCTGTTCGGCTGCCAGGAGAGCGTCAGGAAGGAGTCGCCGACGTCGTCCAGGCTGTAGACATACGGGCCAGAGGCGATGATCTCGTCCGGGCGGAACTCACGCAGTTCGGTCAGCAGGGCGACCCACTCGTCGCTCTCGGCGTCGTCGGTCGTCTCGAACAGGGCCAGGGCACGCTCGGCGAACGCACCGTAGACGGCGGTTGCGACCAGCGGCTCGCGGAGCAGCAGTTGCTCGGCCAGCGGTGAGGCCTCGCCGTTGATGAAGCCGAAGGTGACGCTCAGGTCGTCGGTGGCCTCAACGGTATTGATGTAGTTGAACTGCGCCCAACCAACCAAACGGCCCAGCGCATAGGTGGTAACGATGTCTTGGGCGGTGATTGCGTCACCGTTGGACCAAGTTAGCCCCTCCTTGAGGGTGATGTTGTAGGCGGCTTCGTCCTCTGTCAGGCCCCAGGACTCGGCCAGCAGTGGCTCGTAGCTGCCCGACGACCACATGTAGAAGGCCGGGGAAAGCTCAACCATCTCACGGTAAACGTTGCCCAGGTTTTCCAGCGGGCCACCCGTTGCGTAGGCGTTCAGGTGATGGTCTGGGGGGAGGGTGTAGGGCCATGTGCCCAGCCAGACGCCTTCCGGCGCGTCCTGGGCGGCTAGTGGTAGCACCGCGCCACCGAGTACGGCCAAAAGCGCCAGTAGAATCAAAAATTTCTTCATAATTTTCACACTCCAACACGGTTAGAAACAAGCGGTATAGCGTGGTCTAGTCCACTAATGGGCAGTGTACCACATGAATGTGAGGTTAACAAAATTTTAGTGGGGTAGCAACGCAAATTCAAACACCCCACCGATGTCGGTGGGGTGTTTTCCTGATGTGGCGCATGTGGATAGCGGCGACTGAAACCCTGGGGAACGGCAAACGAGACGGAATTAGTCGAATGTGGTGCTGATGGCGCTTGTCACAAGCTCAATGTCAGTTACGTCAATCTCGCCGTCGTTGTTGACGTCGGCGATACCATTATTGCCCGTGTTGAGGTTCGCCCCGAGGCGATTGGCGACAAAGACAGCGTCAGCGGGGGTCACTTCGCCGTTACTGTCCACGTCCACAGTGTTGAGTGGGGTGCCCCCGCCGTTGTCCGCGCAGCCGGTTTCGGCCAGGTTGGTATTTTCTGCCTGGTTTTCGGTGTAGGTGCTCTCTTGGAACAGCACCATACGGTCAACAGCGTAGCCCCTAGAGCGCCCGGATATCTGCAAGGTGTAGACCCCTGGGGTGCTGAAGGTCACATAGATGTCGTGGGGGTCGAAGTCGCTGGTGGACGCCTGCCAGTGCCAACTGCCGAGAGTGTTCATGTAGATTTTGAACCAGCCGTTTTTGTTATCACCCTCTGGATAGGGGGTTTGATCCGACCCATTGTTGCCGCGTTCGTTCCCACGGGGGTAAACGCGGTCGCCATTCCCCTTCTCACCAAAGAAACCTTGCGCTTGCGGGAAGCGTAGCCAGAGATCATTGGCTTCGGTGTTGCTGTTGCCCTCGAGAATCCGAGTGCGGTGCGTATAGCGGTAGGTGCCTGGGGTGTCGATTTTGATTCGGTATGACAAGGTACCATTGCCCGGCTCTCTAAAGCTGTCGTCGCCCTCCCAGATGAGGTAGCCATCGCCGGTAAAGCCACCTGTGGCGTTCTGTTCCTCCCAGCCGCCTGTGGCGGGGGTAAATTTTGCCTCAATGAACCCGAGGCCATTTTTTTCGATGAAAACGTAGTCCACCCCGCAGGTGGTTTGGGCGTGAACGGTGGAAGTATCTGTGTGGAACACACCAAATAGTGTGAGGCTGATGGTCAGGATTACCAAATGTGTACGCAAAGTTGTCACCCTTTAATTGAAAATGAAATGGCACTACGAGGAATGATAGCACAGGCTAACAAAAAAAGTAATTTGCGAACGTGTGGCAAGATTTGAAAGCCCCAACCTCCTGGGAGGAAATGGGCGTGGTAGGCCCGCTTGGTTGTTGGGAAGTGAGAAACAGCAAATTGTGCCTATGGGGTTTTAGGGGGCATCAGCCGTGGCGTAGGGGTGGTGGGGTGTCGGTCGCCTCTTTCGGACGCCAGAGGCGCGTCCACTGGAGAAGAAAGAGCGTGATATAGGCGGGGTTGAGCAGGAGATAACGCCGCCAGAGGCGTCCGGGTTCCTGGAGGAGGCGGTAAAGCCATTCGAGGCCGTTGTCCTGCATCCAGCGGGGAGCTTGGGACTTGGTCCCGGCGATGAAGTCAAAAGCGGCACCGACGGCGAGTGTCGGTATGTTTAACAGATCACGGTGTTCGTAGACCCAGGTTTCCTGGCGGGGCGCACCCAGGCCACACAGGACAAGATCGGGGTTGGCGGCGGCAATGTGGGCGGCGGTTGCGCGTTGTTCGTCGGCGGTTAGTTGGCGGAAGGCGGAGGCGTGGGTGCCGGCGATTTGGAGAGACGGGAACTGTTCGCGGAGATTGGTGGTCATAGCAGCGAGTACGTCTGGGGTGGTGCCGTAGAGATAGATGGAGAGGCCTTGGTCGGCGGCGAGTTCGCAGAGTTTAAGGGTCAGGGTGGGGCCATAGACGCGGTCTGGGAGGGATGCGCCGTGGAGTAGGGCAAGCGCCCAACGGACGGGTTGGCCGTCGGGAACGACGAGGTCGAGTGTGTTGAGGCGGACTCGATGGACGGGGTCAAGTGCGCCTGTCATGACGCCGTGGACGGCGAGGGCGGTCACGGTGAGTGGTTGGCGGTTATGGGCGGCGGCAATGATGCGGTCGAGGGTGGTGGCGTAGTCCACGGCGTTGACACGGACGCCGAGAACGCTGTGGTGGCCTTTGTCAATTGGCATGGGCGGGTTCTCCCTGGTGATACTGGCCGTAGACGATAGCAAGATAGAGAATGAACAGGGCGAGGGTGCGGTTGTCGATCCAGAAGTAGTGGTCGAAGAGCATGATGACTGTCGCGCCCAGGACGCCGCCGACGAGCCATACACGTCCAGGTTCCCAACGGAAAAACAAAAGGGGCACGGTGATGAGCAGGGAGAGGCTGAACAGGATGCTGGCCCCGTAGCCTCCCTCGATCGCCAGCCAGACGAACACATTATGCGCGGGGAGGATCTGGTTGAGGTTGGGATTGTAGAGAATCATGGCGACCATGCCGACATCGGTGCCGAAGCCGCGCCAGGGACGCGCCTCGACCGCGTTGAGTGTCTCTGGGACGAAGTAGAGTAGGCGGCCTGTGTGGGCGAGGGGGTTGCTGGCGACGAGCCAGAAGCGTTCGAAAAGAGATTGAACGGTGGGGACGAAGGCGAGGCCGACGAGGCCGACGACCAGCACACCGAGGATAATCCAGGTTTGCGGTTGCGTGAGGCGCTCACGCGTGAGAACCCGCCTACGCACAGGGGCGGCGAGCATACCGCGTAGGACGAATACACCAACGGCCACGATTAGCCCAAGGAGGGCGCTCCGGGACTGGGTTGCACCGATCCCGGTGAGGGCGAGCAGGGCAGAAACCCCAAGGGCGACACGGGTAAGGCGGCCCGGTTGGCGAAAGATCAGGTAGACGGTGAGCACAAAGCTAATCAGCAATACGCCGCCGAGCACGTTGGGATGATAGAGCAGGCCGGGGGAGCGGTAACTCTCATCTGCGACGCCGAATACAATCGTTGGGTCGTAGGCGATTTCACCGAGCGCGTACAGGCCGAGCGGTCCCTGGCGGACGGCCTGCAAGATCGCGATAACGGATTGGATAGTTGTCATCACAACGAGGCCCAGAATGGGCAGGTGTTCGAGTTCATTCAGGGTGAGGGTATAGAGGACAATGGCGGCCAGCAGGAGTAAAACGTAGAAACTGGCACCGTAGATGGTGGTTGGGTGGTGGATGCTCCAACGGGCGGTGACGAACTGCCAGATGCCGAGCAAAATGAGGGGTACGAAGGGCCAAAGGTGTTGGGGGCGGGGGCGTAGTGTACCGCGCAGGGCGAACAGGCTCACAACAATTGCGATGGCCGTCGGCACGTAGAGCCAATGAAATACACCATCTACCAGAAAGTCACTGATGGTGTAGCCACTGGGGCGCGGGGTTTCGATGCGGATCGCGTAAAACGGAAAGGCGGTCAGGAAGAAGCCGACGGCCAGTAGCGCCATTGTGATTTGTATGAGGAGTGTGTTGGTGTTTTGTGGGGTGGGGTGGTCAGTCATGGTCTGTGATCCGTTGTGTGAGCGATTCGGCGGGTATTTTGCCACGAACTACGGACGGGCCACAGTGGGAGAATCCGGTGATAGCGCGTATGGGGGATTATGCTAAAATGTACTGCTTTAGTTCGGGGAGCAGTGTGACAACAAGATGGCGATGACCACAGCAGACACAACAACTCATGATGAACAGTTGCCCGCGTGGGCCTATGGTGCATTGTTTGTGGGGACACTGGCGACGTTCGTGTGGACGTTGGCCCCGGATATTTCGTATTTTGTGGATAGTGCCGAGTACGCGTTGACGGTCACGACGCTGGGGATTGCACATCCGCCGGGATACCCGCTGTTGCAGTTGATTGGCAATCTGTTTGTGCGGGTCGTGCCGTTTGGTGAGGTGACGTGGCGGCTGAACTTGTTAAGTGCGTTGGCGTTGGCGTTGGCGACCCCAGTGACGGCGGCGATTATGCTGCGACTGACGAGGCGGCGGGCGTGGGCGGTTGGCGGGGCGTTGATCGCGGTGTGGTCGTATTACCTGTGGGTGACGAGTATCACTGTGGAGGTGTACGCGCCGCAGGTGTTGGCCGTGGCGTTGTTGGTGTGGTCGTTGGTACGGATGAGTGACCGGGAGCCGCGCCCAGCGGATATGCTGGTGAGTGGCGTGCTGCTGGGGCTGGCGGTGGCGACGCATCCGATCAATTTGTTGCTGTTGCCGGGCGTGGTGTTGGCGTATGTCCTGCTGCGTGCGGATTGGCGGTGGACCCTGGCGGCGCTGGTCTTGGGGGGCGTGCTGACATTGGCCGTGTATGCGTATTTGCCGATTCGGGCGGAGAGCGGGTTCACTGTGGTGGGAAGATATGCGGCAGACGGAACGTTTACGCGGCAGGATTTGCGGAGTGTGGACGGGTTGCTGTACTACATCACAGGGCGGCAGTTCGAAAGTTATTTCTTCGCGGAAGGGATGATCCCGACGGCGGGGCAGTTGGGGTTGACTGTGCGGCTGTTTGCGGAGAACTACTTGTACTTGGGGGCGCTGGTCGGGGTGGGTGGGATTGCGCTGTTGTTTATGGCGCGGCGTGGTTTAGCGGTGGTGTGGGCCGTGTTGTTTTTGCCGTATTTGTACTTCTTCACGACATACGGTGCGGATGACAAGATCACGATGTTTGGCCCGGCGTTGTGGTTGTTCGTGTTGCCGATTGTGGTGGGGTTGGGGTGGTTCGCGGAGAACGGTTGGCAGCGGTGGGTGATTGTGGGGTTGTTTGCTGGGGCGTTGTTGGGGATGAACGGTTTACAGTTGCGCGGCGAGCGGTCTTTAGACCTGGTGAACATTGCTGAGGCACGTTTGACGAGTCTCCCGGCGGATGCGGCGGTGATTAGCCCGTGGACGCCGACGGTGCAATTGCACTACGGGCAGCAGGTGCGGGCAGTGGGCCGGGCTGACCTGTCGCTGTACAACGTGGATAGCATCGGCACGACGCCGGAGCCGTTGGCGGCATTTTTGGGTGAGGCTGTGGCCGGACGCCCCGTTGTTGTGTTACAGTTGCATCGGTTCCCGGCGGTTCAACAGGTAATGCTGGCCGAGATGGGACTGGAACCGTTACCTTTTAGCGTCCAACCCTCCCTCAACATGGGTGATGCACTACGTCGCGAATTTTTGGATTACGACGGGGAAACCCCGTTGGCAGGCTATTTGATTATTGAAACACCTTAAATAATGAGCCGCTTGTTTTTAGGTATCAGCTATTTGCCTGAAACCTGTAACGACGCGTTTTGAGCTATGGAAAGATTGGCGAATTGTTTTCGGTGGTTCCACGTTAAGAAAGCGACGGATAGCCTATGCTTGTAGACATTAATATTGTGACGTACAACAACGCCTCAACGATCCAAGCGTGTTTGGACGCGGCTTTAGGCCAAACCATCCCCTGTACGGTGCAGGTCTACGACAATGCCTCGGAGGATGACACGGTGGCGTTGGTGAAGGCGTGTGGCGTTCGTATTTTTGAGGGGACATTCAATGCGGGGTATGCCTCCTCACATAATTATCTATTGGACCAGACCAACGGTAAATATGTGTTGACGCTGAACCCGGATTTGGTTTTGGAGCCGGACTTTTGTGAGCAGATGGTGGCGGTGCTGGACGACACGCCGGGTGTGGGGTTGGCGGCAGGGTGCTTGCTGCGTGTGGATGACTTGGACGAAACATCTGCGTTGATTGACAGCGCGGGGGTGTACATGCGGCGGAACCGGCGGCAGGGGTTGCGGCACGAGTTTGCAAACCCGGCTTCGATTCCAAAGCAAAATGTGGATATTTTTGGGCCGGACGGGGCGGCGGCGTTTTATCGACGGGAGATGCTGGTTGATATTGCCTACAAGGGGTTGGCGTTCGATAACGACTACTTCATGCACAAAGAGGATATAGATGTGTGCTGGCGGGCGCAGTTGCGCGGCTGGAAGGCGTTGTTTATCCCGGCGGCGGTGGGGCGGCATATTCGGACGTTTCGACCCGGGTTGAATGTGCGGAAGCGGGCGTCGCGCCGGTTGCGCTGGATTGCGGTGCGAAATCGGTATTTGCTGATTAT